>CAZTJM010000067.1:0-23348 GCA_964613865.1 uncultured Limnohabitans sp.
ACCTTGAGGCAAACGTTAAATAAGAACCAGTAAATTCATTGTATGAATTTAAAAAGAGTTGTTGTAACGGGTTTAGGTGCCCTCACACCCATAGGAAACACCACAGATGAATTCTGGAAAGGGTTGATTACTGGTGTGAGTGGCGCTGCGCCTATTACCCGCTTCGACGCTTCACTTTTCAAGACCCAATTTGCCTGCGAAGTCAAGAATCTCGACCTCGACCAGTTTATGGACAGGAAAGAGGCGAGAAAAATGGACGCATTCACCCAATACGCCATGATCACCGCAGATCAGGCAATCCTTGACTCAGGCCTAGACCTCGAAACTCTCGACAAATCCCGCTCCGGAGTGATCTGGGGGTCAGGGATCGGAGGACTCAGGACATTTCAGGAGGAAGTGACCGATTTTGCCAAAGGCGACGGCACTCCAAGATTCAACCCCTTCTTCATTCCCAAGATGATCGCGGATATCGCCGCGGGATTCATTTCCATCAAATACGGTTTTAGAGGCCCTAACTTTGTGACTGTTTCTGCCTGTGCCTCAGCCACCAATGCATTGATCGATGCATTCAATTACATTCGACTGGGCAAGGCCGATGTCTTTATCAGCGGAGGCTCTGAAGCCGCAGTGTCAGAAGCGGGTATTGGAGGGTTCAACGCGATGAAAGCACTTTCCCAGCGCAACGACTCTCCGGAGACCGCATCACGTCCCTTCGACAAAGACAGAGATGGGTTCGTGTTGGGCGAAGGCGCTGGAGCATTGATCCTCGAAGAACTCGAGCATGCAAAAGCACGAGGCGCAAAAATCTATGCTGAAATCGTGGGTGGCGGCATGACTGCTGATGCCTACCATATCACCGCCCCACACCCTGAGGGTCTCGGCGCGAGCAGCGTCATGAAAATAACGCTGGAAGACGCAGGTCTCCAGCCTGAAGCAATTGACTACATCAATGTCCATGGCACTTCCACTCCACTGGGGGATGTAGGAGAGATCAAGGCTATCCAAAAAATCTTCGGAGACCACGCCTACAAGCTAAACATCAGCAGTACCAAGTCCATGACCGGACACCTGCTGGGGGCAGCCGGAGCAGTGGAGGCTATTGCTTCTATCCTAGCGATTAACAATAATTTGGTGCCGCCGACGATCAACCACTTCACAGACGATGAAGCATTTGATCCGGGACTCAACCTGACCTTCAACAAAGCGCAGGAACGGGAAATCAACTATGCACTGAGCAATACCTTTGGATTTGGCGGACACAATTGTTCGGTCATCTTCAAAAAATACCACTGATCAGAGTGAACCTCTTCAAGAGACTCGGAATCCACACTCTTTTCTTTAGCTCGAAAGACAAAAGGCTTGCATCCTCGGTCAAACTGATCATTGGGCGCAAGCCTTTAAATTTATCCCTCTACCGATTGGCGCTTACGCCTTCCGGTCTTGGGGAAGAAACAGCCAAGGGCTTCAAGATCTCCAACGAACGGCTGGAGTTTCTCGGAGATGCCATTTTGGGCTCCGTCATTGCCGAGCATTTGTTCAAAAAATTCCCCTACCGAGACGAGGGATTTCTGACCGAGACCCGATCCAAGCTGGTAAACCGGGAAACACTAAATGAGATCGGAATCAAGATCGGACTGAAAAACACCCTCGAACAGGTGGTCAGCACGAGGCAGTTCATTGGGAACAAATCGCTTTTCGGAGATATCCTCGAAGCATTCGTCGGTGCCGTGTACCTAGACCGAGGCTATAAATTTGCCCAGAAACTGATACTTCAGCGCATCCTCCTCCATATGAATGTCGAGGAGATGATCAGCACAGTGACCAACTACAAGAGCAAGATCATCGAATGGGCACAAAAAGAGTCAAAGATGGTCGAGTACAGAGTACTCCGGGTCAACGGAAACCAACGCTTCAAGGAATTTGTTGTGGAGCTTAATATTGACGGGGAAGCCGTGGCCCAAGGAAAAGGAGGCACCAAAAAGAAGGCGGAACAAGAAGCCTCCAAAAATGCCTGCGAGGTCCTGAGCATTCCCATTTAACATTAACTTTCGCCACTTCCAACTACCAATGGCTGCCATAAAAATCGCAGGAGCAACTGTCAATCAAACTCCACTGGACTGGGAAGGCAACTTCAGCAGGATACTGCTTGCCATCCAGCAAGCGAAACTCGAACAAGTGGAGATCCTCTGTTTTCCCGAGCTGGCAATTTCTGGCTATGGCTCCGAGGACCTATTTCTAAGCTACTGGTATCCCCAAAAAGCACTAGGTCAACTGGAAAAACTAATTCCCCACTGCGCCGACATCACCGTGGCAGTGGGTCTGCCAATCCGAATCCAGGAGAAAGTCTACAACACCGTTGCCATCGTCGAAAACGCCAAGCTAAAAGGCATCGTAGCTAAGCAGTTTTTGGCCATAGACGGAGTGCATTACGAGTTTCGCTGGTTTACCCCTTGGCTTGCCCATGAGGTCATCGAGTTTGAATTTCTAGGTAAAAAGGTTCCTTTTGGAGACCTGACTTTTTACCACAAAAGCATTCATTACGGATTTGAAATCTGCGAAGACGCCTGGAGAGGAACGAGCAGGCCTGGCTACCGCCTCCATGACCGCAAAGTAGATCTGATATTCAATCCCAGCGCCTCCCATTTTGCCATGAAAAAGACGGTAGAGCGCAAGGAACTGATCGAGTTTAGCTCGCAGGCGTTTGACTCCTACTACTGCTATGTTAATCTACTAGGCAACGAAGCCGGTAGGATGATCTTTGATGGAGAGATTTTGCTGGGAAAATCCGGCAATCTGCTCGCGCGAAACCAACTGCTCTCCTTTCAGGACTTCGAAGTCCTGGCTTTTGAATTGGAGGACAAAGAACAGGGCATCGCTCCTATCCAAGTCAAAGAGTGGGAATTTGTCCAGGCCTCTGCGCTTGGTCTTTTTGACTACTTGCGAAAAAGCAAAAGCAAGGGATTTGTCCTTTCCCTTTCTGGGGGGGCCGACTCCTCTACCATCGCCGTGCTCGTGGCAGAGATGGTCAGGAGGGGGATCGCGGAACTGGGGCTGAAGCGATTTGCTGAAAAATTGGGCATCTCTTTTCTCCCAAAAACAGAAAATCCGGAAAAGGAACTCGTAGGAGCACTTTTGACCACCGCATACCAAGGCACCAAAAACTCCTCTGCCGACACCTTCAATTCGGCCAAGGCCTTGGCCGAAAGCCTCGGAGCAAAATTCCACTCTTGGACGATTGATGAGGAAGTCGAGTCTTACACTGAAAAAATCGAAACTGCCATCGGCCGGAAGCTTACTTGGGAACGAGATGACATCACGCTGCAAAATATTCAGGCTCGGTCACGATCTCCGATCATCTGGATGCTAGCCAACCTGAACAATGCCCTGCTGCTCTCCACCTCCAACCGAAGTGAAGGAGACGTTGGCTATGCCACAATGGACGGAGACACCAGCGGAAGCATCTCTCCCATCGCTGCCGTTGACAAGCATTTCATCCTCCACTGGCTTCAATGGGCGGAGAAAAATCTCGACCGCCCGGGATTGTCCTTTGTCAATTCCCTGACTCCTACTGCGGAATTGCGGCCATTGGAAAGAATCCAGACCGACGAAAAGGACCTCATGCCCTATTCGGTCATCGTCGAAATCGAACGGCTTGCGATCCGCGACCGACGGTCTCCCGTGGATGTTTTCCTTATTTTAAAAGAAGAACTTCAGATCGATGAATCCGTTTTGAAGGACTATATCAAAAAATTCTTCCGACTTTGGTCGCGAAACCAATGGAAGAGAGAACGACTAGCCCCGGCTTTTCACCTTGATGAATTCAACGTCGACCCAAAAACCTGGTATCGCTTCCCGATTTTGTCCGGAGGATATGCCGAAGAACTTGAACAGTTAGACCAAATCTAATCAGACATTACCTTATGCTTGAATCTTTTCTGAGTTATGTAGTATGGGATCCCAACCAAGCGGTTTTTGCGGGGTTTGAAAGACTAAGATGGTACAGCCTTCTATTCGCTTTGGGCTTCATCATCTCCCAGCAGTTCATGGTTTATTTTTTCAGAAAAGAAGGACAGGACGAAACGCTGGTCGACAAACTGACCATCTACATGGTTCTCGCGACCATCATCGGGGCTAGATTGGGGCACGTCCTCTTCTATGAGCCTGAAAAATACCTCAGCGATCCTATAGAGATTGTCAAGGTATGGGAAGGTGGCCTGGCCTCGCACGGTGCGGCCATAGCAATATTGTTTGCCTTGTGGCTTTATTCGAAGCGGACTCCGGGACAAAGTTATCTCTGGGTAGTAGACCGAATCGTGATCGTCACCGCGATGACCGGAGCCCTGATCCGCTTCGGCAACCTGATGAACTCAGAGATTGGTGGAAAAGACACCGGAACGGACAGCGGTTACGTCTACGCAAGGGATGCCGAAGAGATTCTGGAGACGCTGAAAGTCCCATTTGAATATATCGAGGCATACAAACCCGAAGACCGTGCCGGCGAGCTGCAGGGCAACGGCATTGTCCCCGTCAACTTTGACATCAAAATCAGCAAGGGCAATTTCTCCAAGGAAGACTTGGGCAACATCCTAGAGCGGGACATCAAATATGCCTTGACCCAATTCAGATCTTCAAAGGAATACCTCGCAGAGCCTGTGGAAAGTCCCTTGAACTTCGAAATCACTGAACAGCCGGACGGCTATCTGGTGACAGTGAAAACATTTGGAAGGGCAAAGTATCCCACACAGATCTACGAGTCGGCTTCTTATTTCCTGATCTTCCTGATTCTTCTTGGTCTTTGGGCAAAGTATAAATCCAGGCTTCCCGATGGCCTGTTGTTAGGCCTATTTCTTATTTTGGTCTTCGGCATGCGCTTCGTGTGGGAGTTTCTCAAGGAGGCCCAGGTTGACTTCGAGGAGTCCATGCAGTTCAACATGGGTCAAATCCTGAGCGTGCCGTTGGTACTGATTGGGATAGTCCTGGTGGGAATGGCGCTAAAAAAGGGGATCAAACCTGAAAAAGTCTAGGGGACCGGATCATGGCCATGTCCGCCCCAGGGGTGGCACCTGCCGATCCTTTTGAAACCCAGCATACTACCCTTGATCACCCCGTACTTGGTAATGGCTTCAATCATATACTGACTACAAGTGGGAGTAAATCTGCAGCTTGCCGGAAACAGCGGAGATATGATATATTGGTAGACCAAAACTGGAAATATGGCTATCTTTCTCATGGGTATGAAACATTTGTTATACCTTTTGGTCGGGTACACAGCATGGCAACCAAAAATACACAATTAGAATTCCTTTGATTCCTCTTTTTCGAAACATACTCACCTTAACATTCGCAGTCCTGCTGGTGAGCATTGGGGAGATCAAAGCCCAAGACACCACTCTGAGCCCTGCTGGCATCTCCACTCCGGATAGCGTCAGGGTCAACAACATCTTCATCATCGGAAACGAAAAAACCCAGAAGAGCATCATCCTGAGGGAGCTGGATTTTACCACCGACTTCCTCTACGAATGGGAAACTTTCATGGGTATCATCAGGGCGGACCAGCAAAAAATCTACAACCTCCGCCTCTTCACAGAAGTGGAAATCACCCCGCTTTTCACGGGGGATAAGGAAGTGGAAATCCTGATTTCGGTAAAAGAGCGCTGGTATGTGCTTCCCTCAGTGATATTTCAGCTGGCCGACAGAAACTTTTCCGAATGGTGGACCAACCAAGGAAGAGACTGGTCGAGGGTTAACTATGGCCTAAAAATCAACCACAACAACGTCGGTGGAAGAAACGAAAAGCTGCGATTTTCTGGCCAACTTGGATTTACCAAAGCACTGGACATCCTCTATTCCAAGCCCTACATCGACAAAAAACAAAAGCACGGTCTCGCTATCCAGTTGACCTATGCGGACCAAAAGACCATACCCATCAAGTCTGAATACAACCGACAGGTTTTCTATACTAACGAGACGGAGAGCGTATTGAGAAAAAACTTTTCCGCTGCACTCCGATATAGCTACAGGAGATCCTTCTACAATTACCATTTTCTCACATTGGGCTACAACAAGACTTGGGTAAGCCCAGACGTATTGGCCGAAAACCCCAACTATTTCCAGCATGGTGACAACAATCTACGCTATGCCTTCTTGCAGTATTCCTTCCGCCACGACAACCGCAACGTAGCCGCCTACGCGACCAAAGGAGAACTGCTCCAAGTCACGGCAACCAAATATGGGATTCTATACACCAAGGATCTGGATGAGGTAGAATTGAACCTTGTCGCCAACAAGTATTTTACACTCAGCGACCGCTTCCACTTCGCCGCGGGCCTGACCGGGGTGTGGTTCCTTAGTCCCCAGCAACCCTACACCCTGGTCCGTGGGATTGGCTATTCGCCCAATTTCATCCGCGGCTATGAGCTCAACGTAATTGAGGGGCAGCAGCTGTATGTGCAAAAAAACTCCCTTCGCTACAAGCTGCTTGACCTTTCCTTCGACATTTCCCAGTTCATGCCTTTAGAGCAGTTTAGCACGCTCCCGCTCAAAATGTACCTCAGCGCAAACTTCGACCATGGAAACGTCAAAGACCGCAACAATATCCCCGAAAACGCGCGACTCGCAAACCAATACCTATTCGGCTATGGCGCAGGACTCGACGTTGTGGCGATTTACGACATGGTGCTTCGCTTTGAGTACTCTGTAAACAACCAAGGGGAAGGGAACTTCTTTTTTAATTTCCGAGCGCCTTTCTGATTCAAAAAAACTCTTTACTTAATTTTATTTTTTAACTAATTTAGGTTCAGACATTTTCTTTTTTGAACCTGATGAAGCAACTACTTTTTTTGAGCTTCTTGTTTGGGGTGACGGCGTACTGCTTTGCCCAAACCGACCCCCTCACCCAATCCCATGGTGCCCGAACCCAAGGGATGGGGAGCGCAAAAGTGTTTTTGCCCGACTCTTGGACTTACTTCAACAATATCGGTGCGCTTGACCGGATCGAAAACTCCGAAATCTCTGTAGGCTTCGACCATCGCTACGGCATGCCTGAACTGAGCACAGTGGATTTGGCCTTTGGCTGGAAAACCGACTTTGGGACACTCGGTTTAGGGATGTCGCGCTTTGGGGGAAAACTTTTCAACCAACAGCTTTTGGGAGTTGGCTTCTCCAATACCATGGGAATAGCAAGTATCGGAGCAAAGCTCGACTGGCTCCAAACCCAAATCGAAGGTTTTGGCAGCGGCCATGCATTTCTTTTCTCCCTAGGCGGAATCGCCGAACTTGGCCCCAAGTTCTTTTTGGGAGCAAATTTTTCCAATCTGAACCGAGCGAAGATCAGCCAAAACAGCGAACAGAGGTTGCCGACGGCTATTCAGCTGGGCATAACTTACCTGCCCGTAGAATCGATCAGGATTTTGGTGGAGATGGAAAAGGACATTGCGCTGGACCCCATAGCCAAGGGTGGCTTAGAATATCAACTTCGGGATTGGATTGTCCTCAGGACAGGGGTCAGCAGCAACCCGGGCCGGCTTAGCTTTGGCCTTGGTCTCAAAAAGGACCAATTTGGATTTGACTACGCTTATGGACAAAACTCCGCTTTGGGTAGAACTCATCACGTGAGTCTGGCGCTGAAAATCGGGGAAAGATGAAGGCTCTACCCGTCGTGACATTCTTGGCTTTTTGTTCGCTCTCGACGCTCGCGCAAAGTCCACCAAAGCCTCAGATTGATTTGGCGGACTTCATCGAGCGGCTTTTTCCTATTCAGGAAGAAGACTTGGACTATGAAGCGATCTACGAAGTTCTCTTTCAGCTCTATCTTAATCCCATCGATGTCAATCGCGCAGATGCGGAAGTCCTTCAGGCGATGTACCTTCTCAATCCATCACAAATCAGCCAACTGATTGACTATAGAAACGAGTTTGGCTCTCTCCTGTCCCTTTACGAGCTGCAGGCTGTGCCCGAATTTGACCTCCAAACCATTGAGCGCTTGGTTCCCTTCATCACTTTGGGGGATTCGGATTTGCAGACAAAGAAATTCTGGGAGCGGGTGGCCCAAGAGCGCCAAGCTTATGTCCTATTCCGACACCAGCGTACTTGGGAAAAGCGCAGAGGCTTTTCCCCCGTTGACACCAGTAGCGTCGGCACACCCTCCAGCAGATATCTCGGGGATCCAAACAATATCTATCTCAGATTTCGAATCCAGCACGCGAGGGATTTCAGCATGGGGATCACAATGGATAAAGACGCAGGAGAGCAATTTGCTTGGGATGGAAAAACCGCCAGGTACGGTTTCAATTTCCTTTCACTACATTTTACTCGCTACTTCGTGGGCAAATGGAAAACCATCACTCTTGGCGACTTTCAAGCGTCATTCGGCCAAGGCTTGGTTTTTGGCGCCGGGTACAGTCTGGGAAAGGGAGCGGAAACAGTTCCTACAATCCGAAGAAGCAGCATAGGACTGCTTCCCTACACGGCCGCCATGGAGTTTGGTTTTTTCCGTGGAATCGGAGCCACAAGGCAACTGGGAAACTGGCAGGCGACTCTTCTGCTATCCCACGCTCCGAGAGACGGTCGGGCCTCATCGGGAGACCAGTCGGAGGATGAGATCATAAGTTCCTTCAACCAATCCGGCCTTCACAGAACCCCAAGCGAACTCGCAACCAAAAACCAGTTTCGCGAGTCCAGCCTTGGGGGAAACATCCAATATTCCCACCCATCGGGCAAGTTTCAAACCGGCATCAATTCGCTGTTCACCAGATTTGACCGGCCCTGGATTCGCTCCGCCGATGTTTACAACCAGTTTGAATTTACTGGCCAAGACAATCATGTCAGCAGTATGTACTTCAACTACAACTGGAAAAACTTCCTTCTTTTTGGGGAGTCAGCCCTATCAAAAAGCGGCGGCAGCGGCACCGCACTGGGTTTTGTGAGCAGCCTAAGCAAACAAGTCGATTTCTCACTTCTCTGGAGAAACTATGACCGGAACTTCCACAGTTTCTACGCTTCCGGATTTGCAGAAAATACGCGCCCAATCAACGAAAAAGGCGTTTATCTTGGAATCGAGGTACGCCCCGAAAAACGGTGGAAGATCAATGCCTATTATGATTTTTTCAAATTCCCCTGGCTCAGGTATCGAGTCTACGCCCCTTCCTCCGGATACGAATGGCTGAGTCGTGTCAGCTATAAGCCAAACAGGAATCTTGTAGCCTTCATTCAGATCCGGCAAGAGCAAAAGGATCGGAACCTCAGTGACTCAGGTGAACCTTCGCTCCCCTATTTAGTGCAGCCAGTAAACAAACTCAACGGCATGATAAGCCTAGAAAACCAGGCCTCCAGCCGGCTTTTTCTCCGCTCGCGGATCTTGCTCAGTCGTGTCAAAATCCAGAATGAAACCACTCCAGGGTTTATGATATTGCAGGATGTCCAATATGGGCGAGATCGGTGGAGACTCACTGGAAGGATCGCACTTTTTGATGCTGAAGTCTATGACAACCGACTCTATGCATTCGAAAACAATGTTCTTTGGACCTTCTCCATTCCCGCGTTTTACGGACAGGGCATGCGATATTACCTCCTCGCGCAGTATGCCATCAACCGAAAACTCACGGCTTACTTTCGCTTTGCCCGTACCTCCTACACCGACCGAGAGGAGATTAGCAGCGGTCTACAAACCATTGATGGACCGAACCAAACAGATACTGCGTTGATGCTCCGTTTTTTTCTGCGGTGAATTTCCATTAGTGGTGCTGGAGTCCCTCCCGATTTTGATAATTTGGGACAAAGCAAAAATACCCTATGAAAAAACCACTCTACCTTCTCTGTTTTTTAACTCTTTGGGCTTTTTCAGGCTTCTCGCAAAACCTGGACTTGAGTAAACTGAGCAAAAAAGAGGGATTTGTGCCCTTTTACCTCGACGAGGAAAAAGGCAAAATCTACCTAGAAATCAACGAGCTCAACAAGGAATTTCTATATGTAAACTCGCTCACTGCGGGCGTAGGATCCAATGACATTGGACTGGATCGGGGCCAGCTTGGCGATGACCGGCTAGTCGAGTTTCGCAGGACGGGCAACAAGGTCTTTTTAGTCCACAAAAACGTCGGCTTCCGAGCGTACACTGACAATCCATCCGAGGCCAAATCCATCCAAGACGCATTCGCGGAATCCGTGCTTTGGGGATTTGAGATAGCCCAGAAAGAGGGTGAAAATCTAATCGTGGATGCTACCAACTTCTACCTGCAGGATGCCCACGGCGTGGGAGAAACACTTACCCGATCCCGACAGGGAACCTATAGGGTGGACGGAAGCCGTTCTGGGCTGTATTTTCCGATGACCAAAAACTTCCCGCAGAATACCGAAGTGGAAGCTACCATCACCCTTACCGGAACTGGTGCTGGGGGCTATCTCCGCTCTGTCACTCCAAGTCCAGATGCCGTCACAGTACGCATGAGGCACTCCTTCATCAAGCTGCCGGATTTGTATGCTATGAGAGAATTCGATCCCCGAGGAGGATTTTTCTTTATCAGCTATCAGGACTATACCACACCAATCGATGAGCCGCTGGTCAAACGCTTTATTTCCAGACATAGGCTTGAGAAAAAAGACCCGAGCGCGGCAGTGTCGGAGGTAGTAGAACCAATCGTCTATTACCTCGACCGTGGAACTCCGGAGCCGGTAGCCTCGGCTCTCATCGAGGGCGGCAACTGGTGGGCCCAAGCCTTTGAGGCGGCGGGATTCAAAAACGCATTTCGCGTCGAACTTGCTCCGGAAGGGCTGGATCTGATGGACGTGAGAAACAATGTGATCCAATGGGTTCACCGCTCCACCAGAGGCTGGTCTTATGGTTCTAGTGTGAGAGACCCCAGAACTGGAGAGATTCTGAAAGGGCATGTTTCTCTGGGATCGCTTCGCGTGAGGCAGGACTATTTGATCGCACAGGGACTCTTGCAGCCATTCGAAGATGGAAAACCTGCCGATCCCAGGGCAATGCAGATGGCGCTGGATAGATTGAAGCAACTTTCAGCCCATGAGATTGGTCATACGATCGGTGTTGCGCACAGCTATGCCACTTCGCCTGACGGCCGTGCCTCAGTGATGGACTATCCGCATCCTTTGATCAGCCAAGATGCCGACGGCAATCTGGATTTCAGCCAAGCCTATGACCTGAAAATCGGAGAATGGGACAAGTGGGCGATCAAATACGGCTACGGAACACCAGCTCCCGGACAGAGTGAGGAAGAGTTTTTGAAGAAAACCCTTGAAGAAACCTATGCGGCTGGCTTTGAATTCATCACCGACTCCGACTCCAGAAACCCAAGCGGAGTTCATCCCCGCTCCCATCTCTGGGACAACGGAGCCTCGGCTGCTGTTGAACTGACCCGGCTTTTGAAGTTGAGGGAAAACCGAATGAAATCCTTTGGGCTGAATGCCATCCAAGACGGCGACCCGCAGGCGCTTCTGGAGGAAGTCTTTGTCCCACTGTATCTGATGCATCGATACCAATTGGAAGCTACCACCAAACTAATCGGCGGCCTGGACTATGCCTATAAGATCAAGGGAGACAACCAACCCTCACAAAAATGGATTGGCGCGGCGGATCAAGCCGATGCCCTCAATGCCCTCCTGACGACAATCTCCCCGGCGCAGCTTGAGGTTCCGCAGCACATTTTGGCCTTGATTCCACCTAGACCCTATGGCTATGGAAGAAACCGTGAGACTTTCCCATCACGTACTGGCCCTACCTTTGACCCGATTGCCCCAGCGGAAAACATCGTGGATGCGACCTTTGGATTTCTCTTCGAAAGCGGCCGGGCGAACAGAGTCTATCTCCAAAATCTTCAGGACAAGTCTCTCCCAGGCTATCAAGATTTGCTCGACAAAGTGACCTCCCAGCTCTTTTCCAATACTTTGCCCGGTGGCTTGAAAGACGAGATCAAGCTGATGACAGAGGCGAAGGTCACGGACCACCTGATCGCCCTTGCCAAAGACCCCAGTGCATCGCAGACCGTACGTGCGATCACTAGGATGCATTTGGAAAAAATCGGCGAAATGACCGGCGGTAGCGGAGCAATGCTCGCCCACCGTCAATATTTGCATGACAAGATCGAAGCGTTCTTGGACCTTCCTGAGGAGTGGCCCGCACAGGAAAGACTTCCCATTCCCGACGGTGCACCCATCGGGATGGAATCCATGAGTTGTGACTTTGACTTTTAACTCTCAAGACCGGGCCAACAAAAGCCCGGTTTTTTTTGTGGGAAGCGGCAAAAACAAATTACATTCATAAAAGCTTACCTTTCAGAATATTCGCATCTATTCCTCCATCTCAATAGATAGTTTTTTAAAAATGGGAAATTCCAAAAAAAGATGCTTCGTCGTCATGGGCTTCGGGATCAAAACCGACTACATCAACGGGCGAAAGCTGGACTTGAACAAATCCTACCGCTTGCTGATCAAACCAGTGGTCGAATCGAAAGGCATCGAGTGTGTCCGCGCGGATGAAATCACTCACTCCGGGTCCATCGATGTGCAGATGTACCGAGAACTCCTGCAGGCCGACCTAGTGATCGCCGACCTCTCCACACTCAACGCCAATGCGCTCTATGAGCTGGGCGTGAGGCATGCCCTTCGTCCCTATACGACGATAGTCATATCGGAAAACAAACTAGTCTATCCTTTTGACCTCAACCACGTGGTAATCCACAGCTATCAGCATCTGGGAGACGCGATTGACTACGAGGAAGTGGAACGATTTCGGGGGGCGTTGGGCGGCGTCATCCAATCGGTGCTGGACAAAAACCAAGCTGACAGCCCGGTTTACACTTACCTGAATTCTTTGATCCCCCCAAAACTTCAAGAGCAGATCGAGAAAGCTGTGGTGGAATCGGAGAGGAAAGTCGAGACGCCAGAAATAGGAAAAGCGCTGTCCCTCATCATCCAAGAGGCCGAGGATGCAATAGAAACCAAGGATTTTGTGAAAGCAAAGAACCTCTTCCAGACCGCCGCTATGCTCTCTACTGGCAATTCCGGTCAAAAAGACACCTACCTCACCCACCGTCTCGCTTTTACGACTTACAAAGCCGCCCAACCCGATCTCGTCACTTCTCTCTATGAATCCTTGGATCTGCTCAAATCCATCCATCTGGACACCACCAACGACCCCGAGACGGTATCTTCCGCAGGTGCCGTCGAGAAAAAACTATATGAATGCGGAGAGGGCGAACAGCATTTGGAGAATTCAATTCTTTATTACCAACGGAGCTACTATCTGCTCAACAACCGCTATAACGGCATCAATCTGGCAATGACCCTGCTCTATCATGCCACCTCCAACCTCGTCAACAACGGTCAGGAAAGGATCGCGGATCTGGTTTTTGCAAAACGAACCTGGAGTCGGGTACTCTACCTCTGCGACAGGGACTGGAAGCTGATCCAGCAAAAAGAAAAAAACGACCAAGCACTGATCCACGACGGTACGAAAGATGGGCAGGAACTTCAGGAATACTACAACAGCCAGAAATTCTGGATATTAGTCAACCGAGCCGAGGCCAATTTCGGCCTGGGGAATTTTGAGGCCTATCAAAATGCGCTCACGGAATCAAAAAATATCCCATTCCATCCCTGGCAATTGGAAAGCTTTACTGAACAAATCGGTAAATTGGAGGCAGAATTGAAGAAAGTAGGGCACCTGCTCGAACCTAAATGGACTGCGCCCAATTAAGTATCCGTAAGCTTACCCAACACCATGACCAACCCACTATTGGCTGACTACGCCACCCCCTTTGAGACTGCACCTTTTCACCTGATCCATACCGAGCATTTCCTTCCTGCAATCACCGAAGCCATTCAATTGGCCAAGGCAGAAATTGAAATGATCAAGTCCGAGCCGCTTCCAACCTTCGAAAATACAGTCGAGGCCTTGGATCGATCCGGAAAGAAACTTGGGGTGATCTCCTCCATCTTTTTCAATCTCAACTCGGCGGAGACAAATGACGAGATCCAAAAACTGGCGAGGGAAATATCGCCGCTGCTGACTGCTCATGCCAACGACGTCCTGCTGGACCAAGAGCTTTTTCAGCGGGTCGCCAAAGTGTTCGGGGAAAAAGACAAGCTATCTCTGAGCGCTGAGCAAACCACACTGCTGGAGAAATCCTACAAATCCTTTGTCCGAAACGGAGCCAAGCTGAGCCCTGAGGGTGCGGTAAAACTTCGCGAGATCGATCGGCAGCTCGCGCAGCTGAGTTTGAAATTTGGCGAGAACGTCCTGGCAGAAACAAACAAATACGTCTACTTCGTGGACAATGAAAAAGACCTCGAAGGTCTGCCTGACGGAATCAAAGAAGCAGCCGCACAAATAGCCGAAGAAAAAGGCCAGCCAGGAAAATGGGCCTTTACCCTGGACTATCCGAGCTACGTACCTGCGATGACCTACGCCAAAAGCCGAGAACTTCGCAAGACACTTTTCATGGCCTACAACACCAAAGCGGCCAAAGGCGACGAATTGGACAATAAAGAAACGATCAAGGAGCTCCTGAAACTTCGCCATGAGCGGGCCAATCTTCTTGGCTATGCTTCTCACGCCGAATTCGTCTTGGAGGAAAGGATGGCCAAAAGCCCTAAAGCGGTGATGGACTTCCTGGATTCTTTTCTCCAAAAAGCCAAACCTAAAGCTGAAGCGGATGTCAGGGAAGTCGCCGAATTCGCCAAGAAAACTGATGGGCTGGAAAATCTGGAGCGTTGGGACTTTGGCTACTATTCGGAGCTGCTTAAGAAAGAGCGCTATGCGCTGGACGATGAACTGCTGCGGCCTTTTTTCCAGTTGGAAAAAGTGGTCGATGGAGTCTTCCAAACTGCCGAAAAACTCTTCGGAATCACCTTTGTCCCCAATTCGGAGATCCCCGTCTACCATCCGGAGGTCACTGCCTACGAGGTAAAAGATAGGGAGGGAAAGCATCTTGCGGTATTTTACGCCGACTTTTTCCCGAGACCGGGCAAGAGAAACGGAGCCTGGATGACTTCTTTCCGCGGCCAGAGTATAGAAAAAGGCCAAGACC
Organism: uncultured Limnohabitans sp.; assembly: GCA_964613865.1. Taxonomy (GTDB): domain Bacteria; phylum Bacteroidota; class Bacteroidia; order Cytophagales; family Cyclobacteriaceae; genus Algoriphagus. The sequence continues at coordinate 15,042 of CAZTJM010000067.1, forward strand.
ATCGACCCCATGTCTTCATCGTCTGCAACTTTACCAAGCCGACCAAGAGTAAACCAAGCCTCCTGACTTTCAACGAAGTAACGACCCTATTCCACGAGTTTGGGCACGCGCTACATGGTATGATGGCGAGAGGCACCTACGAGTCCCTTTCCGGTACGAGCGTCTACTGGGATTTTGTAGAGCTTCCGTCACAGATTTTTGAAAACTGGTGCTATGAAAAAGAATGCCTCGACATTTTTGCAAAGCACTATCAGACTGGTGAAAAGATCCCCACGGAGCTCATCGAAAAAATAAAGAACGCTGCCAATTTCCAACAGGGCTATATGACTCTCAGGCAGATCAGTTTTGGATTGCTGGACATGGCCTACCACAGCACCGAGCCGGAAAAGATCTCCGACATTGCTCACTTTGAGCAGGAGGTTATGAAAAAGACCGATCTGCTCCCGAAAGTACCCGGCACGCTGATGAGTACCAGCTTTTCCCACATCTTTCAGGGAGGCTATTCATCAGGTTACTACAGCTATAAGTGGGCCGAGGTCTTGGATGCGGATGCATTTGAGCTGTTTTCGGAACGGGGAATCTTCGACCAGGAAACCGCTAAGTCTTTCGAAAAAAACGTCCTTGCAGCAGGTGGAAGCGAGCATCCCAGTCTTCTTTACAAAAGATTCAGGGGAAGGGAGCCCAAGCCGGATGCCCTGCTCAGGCGCTCCGGACTGCTCTGACCCGATTGCAATATTACCGGATATGTCCTACCTTTTTTGAAACCAAATTTTTGATCCCATGGATTCCATCCGCCTAAAAATGCCGGCCTACATGAAAGCCCTCTCCGTGATGGTTTTCATTATTGTTTTGGTCTTTTTCCTAATCGTCGGAAAGAGCTTGCTGGTTCCTCTTTTTATGGGTGGGTTCTTTGCCATTTTGCTCACTCCACTGAGCATGTTTTTGGAAAAATACCGGGTGCCGAGAACGCTCAGTTGCGTCATCTCCCTGTTGGTGATGATTGCGATGGTGGTAGGCCTGATCAGTTTTATCATCAACAACGTGGTTAATTTCACCAAGGACTTTGATGATGTTTCCGGCCGCTTGGTGCAGGTGGCCGAAGAGATCGATGCATGGACCTTGGAAAATCTGGGCATGGACGAAAACCTGGCGGAAAAGATCGAAACAGAATACCTCCTGTCTCTGCTCAATGAAAACAGCAGCAGCATTTCCGCCTTTGCGCTCAACTCCATCGGCTCCATGTCGGGTATCGTCTTGATTCCCGTATTCATGTTTTTCTTTCTGCTTTACCGCGACCACCTGGCCAAAATGATGGTCATGCTCTATCGGGAGAGGGATCCTGCCTTGGTCAACCTACGGATCACCAACCTCAGGAAGGTGATCCAAGGGTATATCGTGGGGGTGGTCAAAGTGATGGTGATCTTGGCTATCCTCAACATCATCGCCTACTCCATCATCGGGGTGAAGCATGCCATCTTCTTTGGCGTCATAGGCGCTATCCTGAATATCATCCCCTACGTGGGGCCATTTTTTGGAGTCTTGCTCCCCATCATCTACGCCTTCCTCACTATGGATAGCCTGTTTTATCCCTTGGCGATATTCGCCTGCTATCAGGGTATCCAATTGATCGAAGGCAACTTCCTCACGCCAAAGATCGTGGGCGGCAATGTGAACTTGAACGCGTTCATAACCTTCCTCGGCTTGCTGGTGGGAGCTTCGATCTGGGGCGTGGCAGGCATGGTCTTGGTGATTCCTACTTTGGCAATACTTAGGGAGATCTTCGAATTGAGTGAGACGACCCAACCTTTTGCGTTACTTTTGGGGGAGGAAAAAGTGAAAACGAAGGCTAAACCCAAAAATGAACCTAAAGCATAAGATTTTATGTGCCGCCATTTTCTCGGCACTTGCCAGCTGTGACAGCATAGAGGACAAAAAAGGAAGATTTCTGCTAAAGGGAAATGAAAAGCTGGAAGAGAACGATCCCAAGTCTGCGATCGAGTTTTACAATGAGGCCATCGCCCTAGACTCGGCTTATGCCGACGCCTATTTCAACAAGGCCATGGCTCATATCCGGCTCAACCAGCTGGATGAAACCATCCACGATCTGAGCAAAGCGATCCAGCATCGCCCCGAGTACTTCGAGGCGATTTTCCAAAGAGGCCTTTCCTATCTTGATAATGGGGAATTTTATAAAGCCGAAGAAGACGCCGAGCGCCTGATCCGGCTTGACAAAAACAACTGGAAAGGCCATTTTTTATCCGGGTTAAGCGGGGAAAAACTCAAAAACTACCCAGCTGCATTGAAAGCTTTCCAAACGGCTTCCGAACTGGATCCCGAGAATTCAGACCTTTTGGTCAACCAAGCCACCGTGCTCTATTACCAAAAAGAATTTGTGGCTGCGAAAGCGATACTTGCAAAGGCTGAGCAGGTCAACCCGAGTGAGCCCAATCTGCACAACCTTAAGTCCATGATTCTTTTCAGCGAAAATGATCTGAATGGTGCACTGGATGCAGTCGATAAAGCGCTGACCCTAGACAAGGGGCAAGCCTACTTTTATAACAATAAGGGACTTTACCTCCTTTTCTTGGACCGAAAAGATGAAGGACTGGAACTCATCAACCAAAGCATCCAAATGGATTCAAAAAATCCTTTCGCCTTCCGCAACAAGGGAATCTATTATGTGATGACAGGTGACAAAATCTCGGCGACCCGCTACCTGGAAGAGCTCGCAAAAAACTACCCTGATATGGAATTGGTGCAGGAATACTATGAAAAGGCTCAAACTTTGTAGTTCCTGGCCAACGTTACCTCTTTGACTTTCTTGAGCAATTCATTGGCGTCGATTGGTTTGGCCACAAAACCCTCGAATTCGCATTCGTCGATTCTTTCCATGATTTCCAGCTTGGCGGCAGCCGTCAGCGCAATGATAGGCGTATCGGAGAATTTCTTGATCTCCAAAGTAGCATCAAAGCCGTCCATCACAGGCATCTGTATGTCCATCAGGATACAGTCATAGTCGCCCTTTCGTGCAGCTTCCACCGCTTCTCTTCCATTGTGCACTCGGGTAAAAGTATAGCCCCACTTTCTGATAATCTTGCCCAATACAAGGGAATTGACTTCATTGTCCTCCGCCATCAGCAGATGCAGTCCCTCAAAAGATTCCGTTTGATCGCTTCGATTGTCGGGCTTGACAGACTCCTGTACGATCTCCATTTCGAGCTCAAAATAAAATCTACTGCCCTTGCCGACTTCCGACTCGAGCTGGATCTTTCCTCCCATGAGGTTTAGAAGCTTTCGGGTGATGGAAAGTCCCAGTCCTGTCCCCCCATATTTTGAACTGAATGTCGGCCTCACTTGGTCGAAATCGTCGAAAATCCTCTCCTGATGCTCAGGCGCTATACCGATCCCGGTATCCTGCACCGAAAACAAGACCCGGACTTTATTTCTGATTTGCTTCAAAAGTTCCACTTTGACCTGGACGCTACCTTCGTTGGTGAACTTGAGCGCATTGGTGATCAGATTGTTCATAATCTGTGAAAGCCGCGTCTTATCGGCTCTGACAATGATATCAAGCTCCTCAGGTATCTGTAGTTCCAAGCTGTTTTTGCTGTCCTTGGCGTGGAATGTCAAGCCCTTGATGACGTGCTCCAGTAGGCCTTTCAGGTTCATGGGATTTGGTTCGATGGTCAATTTACCCGCCTCAATCTTCTGAAAGTCCAGTAAGTCATTGATCATGATGATCAGATTGTCCACCGCAAAGTTGATCGTATCAAGGGCAGGCTTTTGGCTTTCGGTGGGATTTTCATGAAAGAGAGAATATACCGATCCCGAAATCGCATTCAGCGGCGTTCTCAATTCATGGCTGATCATCGAGAGGAAATCCGATTTGATCTGGTTAGCCTTCTCGGCAGCCATTCTAGCCTCGTCCAATTTGGCTTCAATTTCCTTTTGCTTAGAAATATCCGTAAGGTATCCATACCAGACCATATCTCCTGTGTCCATAGCCTGTGGTCTCGCAGCACCCAAAACCCAACGGTATTCTTCGCCTGCATTTCCGGATTTCACGCGGAACTGGCATTGCCAAGGTTCCATTTTGCGGGCTGAGGCAATGGAAGACATGATTACCAAAGGCAAATCCTGGGGATGCACTTTGGCGATTGCGGAAGAGATGTCGGTAAACTGATGGATTTCTTCTTTGGAGAGCCCCAATACCGTGTTGATCCCCTTCGAGAGAAATGAAAAATTCATCTGGCCTTCTGCATTCAACACCAATTGGTACAAACCGCCAGGCACTTGCTCGGTAAGGTTTACCAGAAAATCGCTGCTTGCCTCGACTTTCTTTTCCAAGCTGATTTTCTCGGAAATATTTCGAAATGAAAGTGTTACGTAATTTTTACCCTCCAACTGGATTTCCTTGGATGCGATTTCCAATGGCAACCTCATTGCATCAGGACCTGTCAAATAGGTGGAAAATCTGGAAACCGCTCCGTCTTTGGAAGAGGAAAACAGCCATTGTGTCCAAGACGAGGGTTCCGACAGCAGGTCGTTCAGTTCATCCAGGTGAAGGATGGACTTGCTTTCCTCAAAACCAAAAAGCTGATTTGCCTCCCGATTTGCCAAAAACACCTTTCCATCTGACTCTACTATCATCATTGCCTCGGGGCATTCCAGCCAAAGTTTCAGATGCATGTCAGATTCTTTCCGAAGCGCCTGTTGCTCGCTATCATCCCATACCACACCCCAAATTTCTCTTGGATTGGTTTCGTGCACAAAAGCGGAAAAGGCCAATTCCCGGACTTCGGACACCACTAAAACTCCTTCAAATTCGACGGAGGCTGGAGCGAGTGTCGACACCTGCTTTAGGATCTGACTAGAGAACCTTTCCTTCAGTTCCGATTCCTCATAAGGCTTGCCGTATAGCCTCGAAAAAATAGCCTCAGCAGCCGGCTCCAGATCCAAACTCTCCTTTTCAAGGTTCAGCTTCCAATCGCCTACTTTGGCTAGTCCCGGCACGTTTTCTCTCAAAGCCAAGAGCTTATTATCCTTGTATTCAAGGTAAACCCTATTCGAAATATCTCTAGCAATGACAAAAAAGCAATCGGGGTTAAACTGAACGGAGCATTCGAGATGCCGGTATGTCCCATCTCTCCGCTTAAATCTCAGCTCCAGAAAGGCCACACCCTGACTTTTCTGATGACTCTTCCACACGTCCCGCACCCTTTGGATGTCATTCTCATGGATAAAGTGACATAGGTTCGTATTGAGGAGCTCCTCGGTGCCATAGCCTAAAACGGGTAAAACAGCAGGGTTCAAATAGGTGAAATAGTCGGATTTCCCGATACCGATCAGATCCAGCTTTGAAGTAAAAAATTGATAGGATTCCTTTTTGCTCGGAAGACCATGAGTTTTTATTTCCTTTCCCTTGTAGAAGAGAAAGTAATTGGAACCACTGTCTTGGGGCAATTCAAGCTTGAAGGAAAAATCTTTCCTGTCGTGTGAGAGGATCAATTCCTCTTTGAAAATATAGGCGTTGATATCCAAGCCCAAACCGACCAAAGACCGATCAGCCAATGACCCTCCGATCAGCTCCTCAAAGGATTCATTGGCGTAAAATATGGAATACGGATAGGTATCGTCAGCCAAAAAGACCATTTCCGAAGATTCGAAAATGATCTTTTTGAATGTGCTGTTTATGCCTTTGTCCTGCATGGAAATAAAAATTGCCGCCTTTTTTCAGAAGAAAACGACCATAAGCCGTCCTCTTGCCGTAAACATACAGCAATTTGCATTTCATAGCAAGCAATGCAAATTATAAATACAATTTATTGTAGAAAATTAAATCCCGAACTCTACTTGGAAGGTGGCAAACCAGAAATTGCTGGTCTCGATCAGATCCAATTCCCTGTTTGCCCAAGAGTACCCTACATTCCCCTGCATCTTTATACGGTGTCCATTGAGATATTGAGTATATCCTAGGGCGGCCTCCTCCACGCGGTTCTCATATGCCTCCACTTCCAAGTCGGGTCGCACGGCAGCGTACCTCAGTGCCAATTCGGATTTTCGGGAAATCATTCGGCTGAGGTGCAGGTTGTTTCCTGTTCCTACCCACACGACTCGGATATCGCCGGCGTCACTGTACGTAAAAGGATCAGTTGTGGTCCTTTTGAAGTACTCGGCCATTACCGCCCAGCCCATGTATTTAAACATTGCATCCGCGATGTAGACCTGTAGGTCTCTCGCTTCATACAAGCTTGACCCCAGCTGTCCTCTTGCCCTAACGGCTTCGTCATTATAATTGTAAGTGACTCCGATTGACAGCTTTGGACGAGGCTCAAACTCCAGATCGCCTTCCGAGTAATCACCCGAGTTGAGAAAAGTGCCGAAGGGCAAGTATTCAAATCTCGTAGTATAGCTCAGCCCGCCATCTCCTGGCGAGGGGTTTCTACCCTCTCCCGTGTTGATAGCGCCTTTTAGCTGGTAGTTTGCCCGGCCTTTGGTAGGAAGTGTATAGTAGCCAAAAAAGCCGAAATCCCTGTCTAAAGTAAACACTCCGTTTGCGATTGACCTGTCGGCAAATTGCAGGTTACCCGAGCTGACCACTCGCTCTCTGTTGCCTGGAAGCTTCCCTTGGCCAAAGCCAACGTAGAAGTTTTTGTCAAAAAAATAGTAAATCATCGCATCCCGAATAGGCTGTGCATAGCCGCCACTTTCCAGGTCCAGGTCAGCCTTGGAAAATCCCAACTGAATATAGTACTGCATACGTGGATTGAGCACATAACCGTCAAATCTCAGGCGTAACCTCCGCACTCTAAAGTCGGTCTGCTCGATAGAAAGATCCTCTCCGCTTTCGGTTCGAATCCCAAATCTGTTTTGCATCCGGAATCTAATGTTCATCAGGAAAAGCGAGTCTTTCGAAATGCTAATCCCCTTATCGACTTTTATCAGGGCTCTTTCGTCAGATTCGTTTTGGGCAAATCCCTGGCTCACCGCCAAATAGAAACATGGTAGAAATAAAACAGGAAATAAAGATCTTCTCATGGGAAATAGTAAAAGCCGCAACCACGCAGGCTACGGCTTTTAGGAATATTAATGAAATAAACTACTAGGCGTTTGCTTTGATCAAGTTTAACGCAGCGCCTGCCTTAAACCATTCGATTTGGCCCTCATTGTAGGTATGATTGGCGGCAATCACATCTTGGGTGCCATCGCTGTGATGAAGCACGATGTCCAAGGACTTGCCAGGCGCAAACTCTGTTAGCCCCAGGATGTCAATGGTATCATCCTCCTGGACCAGCTCATAATCCGATGGATTTGCAAAAGTCAAAGCCAACATACCTTGCTTCTTCAGGTTGGTCTCATGGATACGGGCAAATGACTTCACCAGAATCGCACGTACTCCCAAGAATCTTGGCTCCATCGCAGCATGCTCTCTGGAAGATCCCTCTCCATAGTTTTCGTCACCAACCACGATGGAGCCTATCCCCTGTGCCTTGTAGTGTCGCTGCGTAGCTGGCACTTCGCCGTATTCGCCGGTAAGCTGGTTTTTTACGGAATTAGTGGAATCATTGTAAAAGTTCACCGCGCCAATCAGCATGTTGTTCGAGATGTTGTCCAAGTGGCCTCTGAACTTCAGCCATGGCCCGGCCATTGAGATGTGGTCAGTGGTACATTTTCCCTTCGCTTTGATGAGAAGTTTCAAACCTTTCAGGTCTGTTCCTTCCCAAGCCGGAAAGGAGTCAAGCAGTTGGAGACGATCAGATTTGGGGTCAACGATGACGCTGACTTTAGACCCATCTTCCGCCGGAGCTTGGTAGCCCGCATCCTCCACGGCAAAACCTTTGTTTGGAAGCTCCAAACCGGTGGGTTCGTCCAGCTTCACGGCATTTCCTTCAGAGTTTGTCAATGTGTCAACTAGCGGGTTGAAGGTCAAGTCACCAGCAATCGCTAACGCAGTCACGATCTCTGGAGAAGCCACGAAGGCATGGGTGTTCGGATTTCCATCCGCACGCTTTGCGAAGTTTCTGTTGAAGGATGTAATGATCGAGTTTTTCTCTTGCTTTTCAGCACCGTGGCGAGCCCACTGTCCGATGCAAGGGCCGCAGGCATTTGCCAAGACGACCCCGCCCATTTTTCCGAAGGTGTCCAAAAATCCGTCTCTCTCAACGGTAAATCGAACCTGCTCCGAACCTGGAGTGATGGTGTATTCGGACTTGGCAACCAGTTTTTTGTCTACGGCCTGCTGGGCCAAAGATGCCGCTCTGGAAATATCCTCATAGGAAGAGTTGGTGCAAGAGCCAATCAGGCCTC
>CAZTJM010000068.1:0-6015 GCA_964613865.1 uncultured Limnohabitans sp.
ATTTTGTTTGCGTGCTGGATTGGGAATCCAATCCCGAGCGCGGCAAAGTCAAGATTCTCGAGGGAAAGTATGATCTCTTTCTGATTGATTTTTATCTGGGAAAGTCCACTGGGCTTTCGATCATAGATTTTATCCAAAAAAACCAAATCCTGACCCCCGCGATCCTCCTCACGGGCAGAAACGATGCCCAGATAGATGTGGATGCGAGTATGGCGGGGGCCTTTGACTATTTGGTCAAGGGGGATCTCAGGCCGGACATCCTGGAGCGGTCGATTCGATATTCGATCAAGCAAGGCCGGATCATCCGGGAGCTGGACGAAAAAGAAAAAAAATACCGGTCCCTCTTTGAGCGATCGCTTGACTGTATTTTTCTGGCCAACAGCCAGTACTCGATGCTGGAGCTCAACGATTCCTTTCTTGATTTCTTTGGATACAAGCCTTCCGAAAATTCCCACTTACACCTTAGGGATATCTTTGCCAACCAAGAGGATTTTGAATACTGCGTGGAGCAGCTCAAAGTCCACGAGGTGGTCAAGGACTTTGAGGTGGTACTGTTGACCAAAGACCGAGAGCCCAAGGATTGTCTGTTCAACTGCGTCTTCATCCCTGATCAGGCGGATGATTTTTGCTGCTACCAGGGGATTATCCGCGATCTTACTTTCCGGAAAAAGGCTGAGCGGGAGATGATGGTGGCCGAGAAGCTCTCCATGACCGGCAAGCTAGCCCGCACCATTGCCCACGAAATCAGAAATCCCCTCACAAACCTGAACCTTGCCCTGGACAATCTAAAGGAGGAAATATCGGAAAAGGAAGAGGACTCCGTACTCTACACGGACATCATTCAGCGCAGTTCCAACCGGATCGAGACCCTCATCGGTGATCTGCTCAACTCGTCCAAGCCCAAGGAGCTACAACTTGAGTTGAGTTCACTGCATCGCATACTTGACGACGTGCTGGAGCTGGTCAGAGACCGCGCAAAACTCCGAGGGATCAGAATTGCCGAAGAACTGGAAGAGGAACTGCCTAGGATCTTCGTGGATAGGGAGAAGCTCTCCATTGCACTGGTGAATATTCTGATCAATGGCATCGAAGCCATAGAGCATGCGGAGGGACTACTAACGGTACAGACTGAGCTACGGGGCAGTTCCATTTTTCTGGTCATTGCCGACAATGGACAAGGCATTGCCAAAGAAGACCTCAAAAAAATCTTTGACCCATTCTACACCAGCAAGTCCGAAGGGACAGGACTCGGTCTCACGTCCACGCTGAATATCCTCTCCAGCCATAATGCAAGTATACAGGTGAACAGCAAAGTTGGAGTCGGCACCCGTTTCGAAATTGAGTTTCCCCTACCGATGCACTAAAAAAAGGCAGCCTCTGGTGAGAGAGACTGCCAGTGCCCTTTCCTAATCGTCAAGTTTATTTGAATACCCGCGCTCCAAATATGAGCGTCAGTAAAAACAAGACGATAAAAATGAAGAACAAAACCTTTGCGATGGAAGCAGCTCCCGCTGCGATTCCACCAAATCCGAAAATCGCCGCGATGATCGCTACGATAAAGAATCCTAAAGCCCAACGTAACATAGTATTTAAGTTTTGGTGAATACTTTTTTGACAGTTTATAGAAAATAAAATGCCAAGACCCTAAAAAGCCCCCACAGCTTGATTTTTGGTAAAGTGCCCCTTTTTGATGTAGAAGGCTTTCCCCAAAATCGCTGCAAATTCCCCATAGCGATATTTCAAAAAGGCCTTTTTTAGCCTTTTTAAGCATATTTGCCGCTTGGCACCGCGCTTGAATAGAACAGTGTACAATTATTTTGAGACACTAAACCACAATGGAAATGAAAACGGACACAAAATTCAAAATCCAAGGATCTTGGAGAGAAATCAAAGGAAAACTCAAGCAAAAGTATGCAGACTTGACCGACGATGATTTGCTGTATGAAGAAGGCAAAGACGAGGAGTTGATAGGAAGACTGCAGCGAAAGCTCGGAATGACCATCGATGAAGTTAAGAGTGAAATCAACAGTCTTTAACCTTTAACTAACGTAAAGGCTGAAGTCAAAATCTAAAACACAAACCAACAAAAATCATGAAAACGAACGCAATTGCAGCTTTGGCATTCGTCGCATTGGGCTTTACGGCCATTTCTTGCGGTGAAAACAGAGCAGAAAAACAAGCTGAAAGAGAACAGGAAGAGCTCGTAGAAGCTCAAAAAGACTTCGAGAAGGAGCGTACAGAGATGCGTGAAGAGCTTCGGGAAATTGAAACCGAGATCGATAAAAAGATGATGGAACTCGAGGCTAAGAAGGAGAAAGCTGACGCTGAAATGAAAGCTGAAATCGAGAAAATGGAAATCGAGTTGAAAGAGGAGAAGACTGAAGTTGGCCAGGCTATTGACGATCTCGAAAGAGCAACCGAAAATACCTGGGAAGACGTAAAAACTTCCGTCAACAACACCACCAAAGACATCGAGAATAGCTGGAAAGAATTTAAATCCGATGTCAAAGACACTGTTGATAACGACAATAAGTAAATGGGTGATGGAGTAGGAAAAGGGGCTGGTTTTTAATCAGCCCTTTTGTTTTTCCGTTAATCCCCTAGTCCCATTGGATCCAAAAGAGAAGTCGTCCCATGAAGCTTCAGAAAGCCTGGCGTATACTCAAGAAATCCGTGACATCCTTTCTACAGGAGGATGCATTCACCTATTCGGCGGCGATCTCATTTTATACGATGCTATCCCTGCCCGCCGTTCTGCTCATCGTCGTGTCGATCGGCGCGACTTTGTATGAGGAAAACCGGATTCAAAGGGAACTGATAGACCAGATTTCAAGATTGATCGGACCCTCCACTGCCGGTCAGATCGAGCAGATTCTTGCCGAGGCCTCCATCAGCGAGGGCAACACCCTGCTCGCTCGCGCCGTCGGCATTGGCACGCTGATTTTCAGTTCGACCACCGTATTTTTTTCGCTTCAGTTGGCCATCAACAAAATTTGGAATATCGAGGCCAAGCCAGAAAAAGGATTTGTCAAATACCTCCTCAACCGACTTCTATCCCTGGCGATGGTGATCGGGATAGGATTTGTGTTGATGGTCTCCCTAGTCGTAGAAGCTTTGCTGGTAATATTCAAAGAATTCGTCCAGGGATTTCAGGAAACACTCTCCCTGATCATCATGAAGGTTGGATCAGAGGCTATCTCCTTCAGTATCGTCATGTTGATTTTTTCGATGATGTACAAGATTCTCCCCGATGCCAAGCTCAGATGGAAAGATGTGTGGGTTGGGGGCTTGATCACCGCAATCCTCTTTGTGGGAGGTAAGCTGCTGATTGGAGTTTATTTGGGAGCCAGCTCGTTGACGGACCTCTATGGAGCGAGTGGGTCCCTGGTAGTACTGCTAGTCTGGACGTATTACGCCTCGTTTATTTTTCTATTCGGTGCCAAAATCACCTATGTATATACCAAGCGAAACGGTGGGGGAATAGAGACCTACGACACTGCCGTTGAAGTTAAAAAAGTCAAGATCGAAAAAAGTTCCAAGCAGGAATCCGGGAATCAACCTGAATCTTGATTTTTACCCAATTTGTGGACTTTGGTAGACTTTGAGTCCGAGCCCAGCTAACGGGAGAAGAAAGAAATTGCTGAAATAGAACGTGCCAGCCGAATTTTATTTCCAAAATGGGGCCACGTGGAAAATTGTCTCACAAAAGGCCGAATTGGTCTTGATATTGAACCACTTGAGAAAACAAAAATAAATTAATTATGGCAACCGCAACTAATCAAAAAGCAACCTTGTCCAACCATTTGAACCTGGACGAAAAGGTGATGAAGAAGCTCAATGGGCAACTCAATGACCTATTGGCGGACTACCACGTGTTTTACCAAAACGTGAGAGGTTTTCACTGGAATGTCAGGGGAAACGACTTTTTTGTCTTGCATGAGAAATTTGAAGAATTGTACACGCAACTCTACAAGTTTATCGACGAGCTGGCGGAGCGTATCCTGATGATCGGCTACCGTCCTACTCATGTGTACTCCGACTATCTGAAGAATACGATTCACAAGGAAATCACGGATGTCAAGGATGGGGACGAGTGTGTAAACCACGTCATCAATGGCCTAGGCGTCTTGGTATCCTCTCATCGCAAGACAGCCGAGACGGCTGAAGAGGCTGGAGATATCGCCACGGCTGATTTGCTTACGAAGTTTGTTGGTGATCTCGAAAAACGTATGTGGATGTTTACCATGTACAGAAAATAGTCCTCAGATACCAACAATACATGGCGACTCATTAGTTTGGGGCGCCATTTTTTTGTCTTTTCCATTTAGGGGTAGGCCGGACACTGATTCGTCACTCTGTCGAATCAGAATATTTGCAGGGAATTGCCAGAAGGAATATGGTGTACGGGTAAGCCTGGCATGTGATCGATCAACCAATTTTTCACGAATTCCGAACCGCCTTCTTCACTGGCTGAGTGGCCGATTTCTATCATGGAAAGTTTCATCCCGATCTCGTTTGCCGCGCGCACATATTCCGGAGTTTCCCACTCGTTGGATTCACCGCAGACTAACACATCCGGCCGGTGTTCCATGATTCGGGTGATTTGCATTCGACCGCCGACCGCACCGGGCAGGAGTAGCACTTTGGAACAGACTTGGTCAAGGTCTCCGACATAACGCATGGCTGGTACATTCATGCGCGACTTGATATGGTGAATCATATCCCGAAGTCTCACCTTCGGAACGTTAAGAATCGGGCTTTTTGGTACGTAGTAGTCATTCCATCCAAGCTCTGTCACTACGCCGATCCTCACTCCGTCATCCTGCATGCGATGTACGTAGTCGTGGTTTCTCCAAAGCGTTATTCCGTTTTTTTCCATGAGATCATACTTAGCCCTGAATACAGGATCCTCTTGTAGGTAGTCCGTCTCATCCTGTCCAGAAAAGAACGTGGGCTCGTGGGGAATGATTAGGTTCGCTTTAAGCTCGATGGCTTTCTCGATGATTTCCATGGTAGTAAACATCGTGGTGACCACGCCGGTCACGACCATGTCTCGCGAGCCCACCTTGATCGTATCTACAGTTCGTTCAAAGGGAGCATTGGGGACTTCTGAAACGAACGCATCGATGATTTCGCCAACTGTCCAGGTTTTCTGTACTGATATGGCGAAAGAGGAAAACGGGTTGTAAACCAGTCCGGCTCCTGCTAGAGCAGCCGATTTGAGGAGGAATTCCCGGCGGCTAGTTTGGGTATTGGGTATCATAGGTATGAGTGCTGTGAAAAAATGGCTTGAGCTATTCCACTTTGATATTCGATATCCAAAGCGTACGTTTCCCCTCGGCATTGAAATGCTCGGTGGCGAATTTCAACGGCCCATGGGATTCTACCGTTTCCCAAGTGACAGGTCGGCCCTCAGGACCGTTGCCCCTTCTAAATACCCATTCGACGATCATCAGGTTTTCATCCAAGTAGAGATCATAGGCATCTCCTGGCGTATATCCCATGCCCGCAGATTTTGGTTCACCGGATTGATAGATTATCGTCAGCTTGGTAGAGGGGATTCCCTTGATGTTAGAGCTTGTGTTTTCAGTCGTTTCAAAGGTATAGCCTCTATCCCAAGCGAGCTGGAAAGGCATCATTGCCCAGTACTTGTCATTGATGAAGCCCCCATCCTGCTTTGGCAAAGAGTCGGCGGTCAGGCTGTAGATGAAAGTGGTGTCCGGACCGGAATAATAGACCGTGCTATCCTTGATATTCCATTTCCAGTCCCTTGAGAGTACATTGACCGAGTCCCGCTGTACATTCCACGTGTAGGCGATGGAATTGACCTGGTCAAAATTCTCGATCCCATAGGCTTTGGCTACTTGAAAAGGAAGGGTGTCGGGCATTTCCTGTTTTTGCTCGCACGCTGCCACTGTTCCGGCAATAGCGAGTATAAAAAGAAGAGTTTTCATGGGCGGCTTTATTTTGAATGGCTATTTATGGGGCAAGGTCTGGAATCAGCTGATTTTTAGC
>CAZTJM010000068.1:6115-23315 GCA_964613865.1 uncultured Limnohabitans sp.
CTTTATTTTGAATGGCTATTTATGGGGCAAGGTCTGGAATCAGCTGATTTTTAGCTTTAAATAAATATAGGAAATAGTAGCAAAGAATGAAGGCACAGGAATCAATTGGAGATTTTCTGGGCCAAGGTCATATTCCAGACATCGGTCAAAGGATGCTACACGTGCTCTTCCCGATAGGTAGGTTTCGGAAATCTGATAAAAAAGGGATTCACTTTGATCGCAAAAAGTGGATGGATCCCGCGGATATCCGGGAAAAGGTCAGGGTTAAGATCAAGCTGTTTGATTTTGACAAGTTTTCCCCAACCTGATCCAGACAGTCTGGTGAAGTACTTCAGCTTATTCCAGGTCTGGCAGAGTCTGAGTGGAAGAAATGCCGTCGATAAGGGGAACGATAGCCCTCCAGATTCAAAATCCGCCGAGAAGAATATATCTCCATTCTTGGCTAGCCTGATTCGGTCTTGGTTGGGTGTTGTGTCCCAGGCGATTTCGACATTTTCTGTAGGAATTCCCCAATTGCTTCGGAGGTTTTGGGTGCTAACTTCTTTGTCGGAAAAACTCCTGGTTACGGCCTGTTTTCTCGATTTTCTAAATTTCCCCGGAATGAAAAGAATCTCATGAAAAGGGCCTACTGGACTTTCGCTATAGTTTGCCAAAAGAAGTATGCCCAAACCGCCTTTGAATTTTCCTTTCAGGTGTTTGGGAAGGTTTCCGTAGGTTTCCACCCATTCCCGTTTGAGTTTATAGACCAACAAAATACCCACTCCCTTGAGCCTCCAAGGCGCGTGGCTTTTTAGCACGTATTTTTTGTCCAATATGAGAGAGTGGTTTTCAGGCATAGGGAGAAGGGCTGATGGAAGTCCAGCCCCCGTCCACGACGAGGGTTTGGCCGGTGATGTGACGCGCCCCATCCGAGAGCAAAAAAACCGCAGCCGCCGCGATATCCGTGGTGCTTGCAGGTCGGCCAAGGGGGGTTAGCTTTGACCAGGTGCCTATATAGTTTGGATCCGAAGTGGTCCTTTCGGTCATCGTCGCACCGGGTGCCACGGTGTTGATTCGAATTCCAAAAGGAGCGAGCTCGAGAACCAAGTTTTTGGCCAGCATTTCTACGGCTGCCTTGCTCATGGCGTAGGCCGCAAGGTTTTCATGGCTTTGATGCGCAGTGACCGAGGAAGTCAGGAGGATCGAGCCCCCATCCGGCTGCCCTTTCATTATTCTGGCCGCCGCTTGGGTCAAAAAGAATGTGCCTGCCTGATTGATTCGGGCGACTTCGAAAAAGTCTTCCCGGCTATAGTCCAAAAAATTGCCGAAAAGTGTAATCCCTGCGTTAGCCACCACCTGATCGATGTGCCCAAAGTGGTGCATCGCCAACTCCACCATTTCCGAAATGACTTCTTCTGACGCCGAGTCCCCTGCGCAACCGAACACGGAACCTTTTCCTGCCCCGCTCAGCGAAGCCACTGCCTCCTCGGTGAGGCCTTGTTCGAGATCGTTTAGAATCACATGAGAACCCGTTTCCAGCAAGCTCCGGGCGATTTCAAGTCCGATTCCCTGTCCGGCGCCGGTGATGAGGGCCACTTTCTGATTTTTCATAGTGAGTAGGTGTATCCCCTCCCGGAAATTAGCCCTTGGAGGGGTGTTACGGCAAGCTTATATTTTTTCAATTAGTGTGAATCCCGCTTTACCTCCGCTCCGGAGCTTCCTTGCAGAAAGTCGAAATCCACTCCCTCATGGGCTTGGTTTACCTTGTCAAGAAAAAGATTGACATAACCTCTTT
Source organism: uncultured Limnohabitans sp. (assembly GCA_964613865.1). Lineage (GTDB taxonomy): Bacteria > Bacteroidota > Bacteroidia > Cytophagales > Cyclobacteriaceae > Algoriphagus. The sequence goes on from CAZTJM010000068.1 coordinate 7,890, forward strand.
CGTAAGGCAATCGAGTTGGCACAAATTCTTTTCTCCTTTTTTCAAACTCCTCTTCCGAGATCAGAAGATTGAGGCTGCGGTTTGGGACATCGAGGGATATCATATCTCCGTTTTGGACAAAGGCAAGCGGGCCACCGATGGCAGATTCCGGGGACACGTGCAGCACGACGGTTCCAAATCCCGTTCCGCTCATACGCCCATCCGAGATTCGGATCATGTCTTTGAAGCCTTTTTCCAGTACTTTTTTAGGAAGTCCCATATTGCCAACCTCCGGCATTCCAGGGTAGCCCTTTGGACCGACGTTTTTCATCACCATGACGCACGTTTCGTCGATGTCGAGATCCGGATCATCCACTTTTGCCTTGTAGTCGTCGATGTTTTCGAAGACAACCGCTCGTCCCGTATGCACAAGTAGCTCTGGAGTAGCGGCAGAAGGCTTAAGCACGGCTCCATTTGGGCAAAGATTTCCCTTCAGCACGGCAATGCCGGAATCGGGTTTAATGGGTTTCTCCAGAGTTCCGATCAGGTTTCTGTCCCAGCATTCTGCTTTGGAAATGTTTTCGCCAATGGTCTTGCCATTGACCGTAAGGGCATCTGTGTGGAGGTGTTTTTCGATTTCGCGCATGACGGCAGGCAGCCCGCCAGCGTAAAAGAGGTCTTCGACCCAGTGTTCTCCCGAGGGCTGGACGTTGGCGATGAGAGGGATTTTTGATGAGAAATAATCAAAATCGGTCAGATCCAGCGCTACTCCGATCCGCTTGGCTATCGCTGTCAGATGGAGAATGAAATTTGTCGATCCTCCCACCGCTGCATTTACCATGATGGAGTTTTCAAAGGCCTTTCGGGTCAGGATCTTACTCATCTTTAGGTCTTCCTTCACCATTTCAACGATACGCATCCCCGTGAGATGGGCCAAAACCTTGCGCCGCGAATCTGCCGCGGGGATGGTGGCATTGTCCGGCAAAGACAGGCCAAGGGCCTCTACCATGGCAGCCATGGTGGATGCTGTTCCCATCGGTGCGCAGTGACCCGCCGAACGTGACATAGCCGCTTCTGCTTCGATAAACTCTTCCTGGGAAAGCCTTCCCATCTTAAAGTCCTCAGCAAATCTCCAGATGTCCGAGGTGCCTATTCTTTTTCCTTTGAATCTACCCACGAGCATGGGGCCACCAGACAGCACCAAAGCGGGTAAGTCTACTGAGGCAGCGCCCATCACAAGGGAGGGCGTGGTCTTGTCGCAGCCGCACATGAGCACTACGCCATCCATGGGATTGGCGCGGATACTTTCCTCCACATCCATGGATGCCAAGTTTCGAAAAAGCATCGCCGTGGGCTTGATGGAACACTCTCCCAGCGACATGACGGGAAATTCCAACGGAAAGCCTCCCGCCTCCCAAATTCCTTTTTTCAGGCATTCAGCCAGTTCCCGAAAATGTGCATTGCAAGGGGTGAGTTCGGACCAGGTATTGCAGATGCCAATTACGGGTTTGTCGCCCTCAAAAAGATGGTGGGGCAATCCTTGGTTTTTCATCCAGGATCTGTAAATAAAACCGTCTTTTCCGGTTCGGCCGTACCATTCTTGGCTACGGAGCTTTTTCTTGGTCATGGGTATAATGGGTTGAGCTAACTGGCTAAAAAGATAGCAAAAAAAGGGGGACGCCTGAAAAATCGGGACTACGAAAGATGAAAAGGCCCGGCTTTGTTTATCAGCGAGAGTTTCAGTCTTGCCTAATTGGTTGCCTGTGATTGCAAATGGATTCAGGCCAAAGGCGACGCCACCAAAAATCGTGTCTAGGAATAGCGTGATAAAGCCACGCTGTCCTTCGTTTGGTAACTGGCCTAAAAAGGGTAGGAATGTTGGAATGAAAAAAGAGGGAGTATGCTCTCCCTCTTTAATGTTCATGGCAATCGCTCGATCTTGGCGCCAAGCGCATTGAGACGCTCGTCGATGTTTTGATAGCCTCGATCAATCTGTTCAATATTATCTATCACAGAGGTGCCGCTTGCGGACATTGCCGCAATCAACAGCGCAACGCCAGCCCTGATGTCTGGCGAGGTCATCTTGATGCCGCGGAGCGGATACTTTCTATCCAAGCCAATGACAGTGGCCCTATGCGGATCGCAGAGAATAATCTGCGCACCCATGTCGATCAGCTTGTCCACGAAGAAGAGGCGCGATTCGAACATTTTTTGGTGAACGAGCACCGTGCCTTTAGCCTGTGTTGCTGTCACCAAGATGATGGAGAGCAGGTCAGGAGTAAATCCTGGCCAGATCTGATCAGCCACCGTGAGGATAGATCCGTCGATGAAGGTCTCGATCTCGTAGTGTTTTTGTGCGGGGATGTGGATATCATCTCCGCGAAACTCCAGCTGTATACCCATCCTGCGGAAAGTCTCCGGGATGATGCCCAAGCGGTGAATCTGGCAGTCCTTAATGGTAATTTCCGATCCTGTCATGGCAGCCATGCCGATAAAAGATCCGATTTCGATCATGTCAGGCAACATTGTGTGCTCTGTACCTCCGAGTGCTTTGACGCCGTCGATTGTCAGCAGGTTGGAGCCAACTCCGGTGATCTTTGCCCCCATCCGGTTAAGCATATCGCAGAGTTGCTGGAGGTAGGGTTCGCAGGCAGCATTGTAGATGGTTGTTTTCCCTTCTGCCAGTACGGCCGCCATCACAATATTGGCGGTACCGGTGACCGAAGCTTCGTCCAAAAGCATATAAGTGCCCTTTAGATTTTTGCCATCGATGTGGAAAATCTCGTTTTCGGCATCATAGTGAAATTGGGCGCCGAGTTTTTGGAAGCCAAAAAAGTGCGTGTCCATCCTGCGGCGTCCGATTTTGTCGCCTCCAGGCTTGGAGAGCTTCCCTTTCCCAAATCTTGCCAAAAGCGGCCCCAGGATCATGACCGAGCCCCTGAGTGCGGAGGCTTTCTGAAGAAAGTCATCCGTTTCGAGGTAGTCGAGATTCACCTCGTCAGCCTGGAATGAATAAGATTCCGGTCCGAGCTTCTGAATTTTTACCCCCATATCGGACAGCAGCTCGATGAGCTTGTTGACGTCGCGGATATTTGGGATTTTGTGGATTGTTACTTTTTCAGGCGTGAGGAGTACGGCGCAGAGAATCTGAAGTGCTTCGTTTTTGGCTCCTTGGGGGACAATTTCGCCTTTGAGTTGGGTGCCCCCGGTGACACGAAAAGATGCCATTAATTTCTGCGTTTTTTATTGTGTCCGTTTCGGTGATTTTTTTTGTGTTGGTTTTGGCGCTTGTTTTTTTGGCCGTGCTCTTCCTCCACATGGGGGATTTTGAAGTCTCTTCTGGTGTTGGACTCAAAGAGGGCATTTTCCCTCACCTTCTCCAAGTCGATGTGGAGTTTGCCTTTGGAGAGCGTCTTGATGTCGTCGAGGATGATGCCGTCGTCGAAGTTGTCCCGGTTCCAGGTGGAGTGAAAACTTCGCATCAGCTGCCCGATGTAGATGATCGCGGATTCCTGATCTTCGTCGTTTTCGATCTCAATGGCCTTTTCGATCAGTTTTTCGATGTTTCGGCCATAGTGTTTGAATTTTACTTCACCTTTAGGGTATCCCACTGGCAGTGGTTTTTTCCCCAAGAGCTCTTTTTCCGGCATGGGAAAGGGGCCGTCCACATCGAGTTTGAAATCAGACATGATGTAGATGTCGTCCCATAGCTTTTGGTCGCTCTCCTGCTTTACGGAGGGGTTGAGTTGCTTGATGATCTCAATGACGGTGTAGGCACTTTGGGTGCGCTTCTCACGGTCTTCAATGCCCGTGACATGATCGACCAGGCGTTGAATGTTTTTGCCGTATTCTTTCAAGATAAGTTGTTGTTTTTCAGGTTCGGTGTGCTCCATGTTGCTTCCCGTTTATTGCCATCAAAAGGTAACAAAAAATCACCAAAGGACAGGGAAGCAGGTGATTAGTCTATGATTCTGAGCTTGGCAAAGCTAAGCAATAATGTTTTCTCGCCAAAATGCTCAAATTGAATGGTTGCTTTTTTGTTAAGTCCTTCTGTTTCAATTTTTTGTACTTTCCCATAGCCGAATTTTGGGTGCTCGACCAGCTGTTCGGCTTGGAGATTGTTGGTGTTGCTGGGCTTGAAATCCGGGGAAGGCGTGTGGATCTTCAGCTGGATGGGCTGGCGGGATTCTGGCTGCCGCTTTAGGCCTACAAACCCTGTACTACCTGGCAGACCTTCCTTACGAAGCGCCCCAGGCATCTCCTTGGATGCCATCCTTTTGTTTACTTTGATCCTACTCGGATCCACCTCTTCCAAAAACCTACTCGGCTCACAGTTGAGCAAGCGCCCGAACCGATAACGAGACAAGGCGTATGACAAGTATAATTTTTCCATGGCACGTGTCGCGGCCACATAAAACAACCTTCGCTCTTCCTCCAGATCGTCACGACTCTGCATCATCATCTGGGAAGGGAAAAGATCCTCCTCCATGCCGACCACAAAGACCTGCTTAAACTCCAGCCCCTTCGAAGCGTGGATGGTCATAAGCGTGATGGCGTCAGTCTTGTCCTTGTCTTGGTCATTGTCGGTCAGCAGGGCGATTTCCTGCAGAAATGAACCCAGACTTTTGTCTTCATTTTCTGGATTGTCTACGTATTCCTTGATCGCGTTGAGCAATTCCTGGACGTTCTCATAGCGGTTGAGCCCTTCGATGGTTTTGTCCTCATAGAGCTCACGGAGAAGGCCGCTTTGCTTGGCGATGAAGTTGGCGGCTTCGTAGGCATCTTTTCGCTCTGCCTCGATCTGGAAGGCTTTGATGGTAGTGGCAAAGTCATCCAATGCACTTCCGGCGCGGCCGCCTAGAAAACTGTGGGCATTTTGGACGACTTCCCAAAGCGGAATGTCGTGCTCATAGGCGGACACGAGGATTTTTTCGACGGAAGTGTCCCCGATTCCCCGCTTGGGATAGTTGATGATGCGCTTGAAGGCCTCTTCGTCCACGGGGTTTACCGTGAAACGGAGGTAGGCCATGAGATCCTTGATTTCCTTTCTTTGGTAGAAGGAAAGTCCGCCGACAATCTTGTAGGTGAGGTTCATCTTGCGTAAGGCCTCTTCCATCGCCCGAGACTGGGAATTGGTGCGGTAGAGGATGGCGAAGTCGCTGTTGTTGAGTTTCTTGTTGTTTTTTTCCTCGAAGATGATGTTGGCCACGATACGACCTTCCTCGTTGTCCGATGCGGCTTTGACGAGTTCGATAAGCTCCCCATCCGGGTTGGAAGTCCAAACCAACTTCTTCAGCTGGGCCTTGTTCTTGTCGATGATAGAGTTGGCTGCTTCCACGATGGTCTTGGTGGATCGGTAATTTTGCTCCAGCTTGACCACGAAGAGATCGGGATAGTCCTTTTCGAAGTTGAGGATATTCTGGATATCCGCCCCACGAAACGCGTAGATACTTTGAGCGTCGTCGCCTACCACGCAGATGTTTTGGTGGACGGAGGCGAGCTTTTTGGTGATGAGGTATTGGGAAATGTTGGTGTCCTGAAACTCGTCCACCATCACGTATTTGAAGCGCTGCTGGTATTTGTTCAGTACGTCCAGATGATCACGAAAAAGCACATTGGTGTTGAATAGCAGGTCGTCAAAGTCCATCGCCCCGGCTTTGAAAAGACGGTCTTGGTATTTTTGATAGAGCTCGCCCATCCGGGGTTTCATGGCGGACTCGTCGTCAGCTTTCACATAGGGATCTGCCTGATAGGCCTGCCAAGAAATCAGGCGGTTTTTGGCGCCGGAGATTCTTGAGAGGACCACGCTAGGTTTGTAGACTTTGTCGTCGAGTCGCATCTCTTTGACGAGTGTGCGGATCAAGGACTTAGAGTCGTCGTTGTCGTAGATGGTGAAGTTGGAAGGATATCCGATTTTCTCGGATTCCACTCTCAGGATCTTTGCAAAGATGGAGTGAAAGGTCCCCATCCAGGTGTTTCTCGCCTCAAGTCCTACCAGCGTTTCGATGCGGTGCTTCATCTCGGCAGCCGCTTTGTTAGTAAAGGTTAGAGAGAGGATATTGAAGGGATCGATTCCCTTGGCGTAGATCAGGTGTGCGATCCTATAGGTCAGTACCCGGGTTTTGCCCGAACCGGCGCCCGCGATGATCATCACCGGTCCATCGGTATGCTGTACAGCCTGTAGCTGGGGGGGATTCAGTTCCTTGAGGTAATCCATTTTTTTGTATCAAGTAGTTAGACTCAAGTGTCAAGATTTTAGGGTCTGGCGGCAAGAGTCAGGAAGCAAGAACCAGCGAGTCGATAACTGCTGGTCTGATTGTATCAAGATTTTAGAATTGCGATTTGCGAGGGCATCGACAGGGGTGAAGGCCAAACGTATTAAGGCCTTCGGCTAATTCAGACACCGACTTCCCAAGCGCAACTTTTCAACCCTACAACTTCCATCTCTTATGGCTCCAGAGATAAAGATCAGGTTGGTTTTTTATGTTTTCCTCCAGTCTTCTGCAAAATTCATCCGTGATGCTATGCGGAAGATGGGAGTCATAGGGAGGTTCGGCGAATTTGGCAAATTCAAACCTGTAATGACCCCTTTTCACTTTTGTCATGGTGCCGAAGAAAACAGGAAGCTGCATTTTTTTTGCCATAAATTCTCCTCCTTCGAAGAAATAGGCAGGTCGGTTTAGAAAATCCCGCTGGTAGCGGTTTTCAGAACCTGGAGGGCGCTGGTCTGCAGCCAAATGTACTATTCTTGGCTGGCTTCGCATCGTGATCATACTCTTTCGAAAAGCTTTTTTCTCCGTCATCACCCCGCCAAAATGGGTTCGGATATTGAGCATCAACTGATTGAAAAAGGGATTGTTTACCTTCAGATACACTGTTTCTGCAGTGACCTTGGTGTTTAAGGCGACGCCTAGGATCGCCATTTCCCAGTTAAACACGTGGCCTGCCATCATCAGGGCGCTTTTTCCCTTTTGGACTTCCTCATCGATGATTTCCTGATTGACCACGTGAAACCTTCGACGGAGCTCTTCCTCTGAGATAGTCAGCATCTTGATTGTCTCTGCAAAAAAGGCGTCGGTAAAATTTCTGTAGAACCGGTTTCGGATCTTTTTTCGCTCCTCCGCGGTTTTGTCCGGAAAGGCAAATTTGATGTTTTCGTCAATGACCTTTTTACGGTAGCTGATCACATAGCGTGCGACCAGGTAGACAAAATCTGAAATCAGATATAAAACCGGCAGGGGCAAGTAGGACAACAGCCTAAAGAAAAACATAGCAATTACCTGTAGTTGGGGGAGTTTCGCTCCGGGTATGGAGCCATATCAGCAACAAAATAAATTAATTAAGCCGACTTTCGGTTCAATTACTGGTTATAAATTGAGCCAATTACTACTTTTGAAGCTTATGTCTGAAGTACAGCGAAGGAAATATTCTCAGGAAGAGAAAACGGCCATCTTCGATGGGGAATTTATGCCGCACATAGATTCCATGTACAATTTTGCCTTTAGGCTGACCTTTGACGAGGATGATGCCAAGGATCTCGTGCAGGACACTTACATGAAGGCGTTTCGTTTCATCAACTCCTTTGAGCAGGGGACGAATGCGAAAGCCTGGCTTTTTCGGATCCTGAAAAACAGCTTTATCAACGAGTATCGCAAGAAAAGTAAACAGCCTGCGAAAGTAGATTACCAGGAAGTTGAAACTTTCTACAACTCTGATGATGTTGACTACCAAAGCACTACCGATCTGCGGGCGGAATCCGTCAAGGACATGCTCGGGGATGAGATCTCCAATGCCCTCAATGCGCTGGCGGTGGATTTCCGTACGGTGATCATCCTGGCAGATCTGGAAGGGTTCACCTACGAGGAAATGGCAAAGATTCTCGATATTCCAATCGGGACTGTGAGGTCCAGGCTGCATCGCGCGAGGAATCTGTTGAAAGATCAATTGAAAGAATATGCCCAGTCGATGGGATATAACACTGACGAAGAAGAGGAGGATTAAAATGATTACTCATGGAAATTAACAATCAAGCATCCGGAGAGCGAAAGCTTAAGTGCGATGATGTGAACAGGTGTTTTCAGCTGCTCGAGAGCATTCTCGACGGAGAGATGGGGGAAAATGGAAAGGAAGTCCTCAAGGAAAAACTGGCCAAGTGCCAGCCTTGTTTCGAACACTTCCATCTGGAACAGGCAATCCGCGACGTGCTGAAAAACAAGTGCACCAAGCAACCCGTCCCCAATGAACTGGCCGACTCCATCCGGCAGATGATCAAGGAAAGCAAATGAGCCAAACCCAAGGAAAGGCGATTATTTTCTCTGCTCCCTCCGGCTCAGGAAAAACTTCCCTAGTCAAACATCTCATCCAACACGTTCCCAATTTGGGATTTTCCATTTCGGCCTGCACCCGGGACAAAAGAGGAAGACACGAAGTGCACGGGAGAGATTATTATTTTTTGAGCATCGAAGAGTTTAAGAAAAAAATCGATGAAGATGCATTTGTAGAGTGGGAGGAAGTATACGCGGGAAATTTTTACGGCACCCTCAAAGAAGAGGTACAAAGAATCTGGGATACTGGCAAGGCGGTCATTTTTGACGTAGACGTCAAAGGCGGACTGGCTTTGAAAAAGTACTTTGGCCCCCAGGCCTTGGCGATTTTCGTCAAAGTACCCTCCATGGAAGTGCTAGAATCCAGGCTCAACGACCGGGGGACGGAGACTGCAGAGTCACTCTCCAGGAGACTTTACAAAGCCAAGTTTGAGATGACCTTTGAGCCCCAGTTTGACGTGACTATCCTCAATGATGATTTTGAACGCTCCTCCCGGGAGGCTGTTAGTATGGTTTCTGAGTTTTTGGCAGGATAGCCATGAAGGTGGGGCTGTATTTTGGGAGCTTCAATCCCATCCACGTAGGGCACCTGATCATAGCCAACACGCTCTACGACCGCACGGATTTGGATGAGGTTTGGTTTGTCGTCAGTCCCCAAAATCCCTTTAAGAAGCAGCAATCTCTGATCCATGAGTTTGATCGATTGCGGATGGTGGAGTTGGCGATAGCCGATCATTTTCACTTTCGGGCCAGCGACGTGGAATTCCGCATGCCCAAGCCCAGCTACACCATCGACACACTCACCTACCTCAGTGAGCAGTATCCCCAACACCGGTTTTGTCTTTTTTTGGGTTCGGACAATCTGGCCCATTTCCACAAATGGAAAAACCACCAAGCCATATTGGATCATTACGAAATCTTTGTCTATCCCCGGCCTGGAGAGACGAAAGCCTTTGATCATCCCCAAGTCAAAACCATCGATGCCCCCCTGCTGGATATCTCTGCGACGTTTATCCGCAAGTCCATCCAAGAGGGCTTTTCGGTCAAGTACCTGCTCCCCGACAAAGTGGAGGAGTATATTTTGGATAAGAAGCTTTATCAATAAATTTTCATGAATGTGGGTAATTCACCCACTGCTATGAAAATCGTTAGTCAACTGCTAGTTGCTAATCGGCGGAGAATTGAGATTTCAGAATAAAATCCCCGAGACTCCTCCCGGGGATTTTTTGTTAATGTTTTGGAATTTAAAAAGACTTTCCGACCGTGAGCTTGAAGCCTCTGTTGTAGGCCGTATCAGCAATCTCGCTGATGTTAGATACCCCATGCTCATAGGTGGTCTGGACATGCAGTCCCGCATTCAATTCTACTCCAAATCCTATCACTCCGGCAAAGTCGAAACCTTTGTAAAGATCTGCCACGTCCTTGCCGTTGACGGTAACCTTGTTACCGTTTTCTTCCAAAACAATAGCTGGAGAAACCAAAAAGGAGGGTTGCACTCCCGCAAGTCCATAAAATCTTTCGCCGAAGCGATAGTTGAGCAAAAGGGGAAGGTCCAGATATCCGTTTCTAACGACCGCTGATACCCCTCCGTCGGAACCGTTGGCTCCCTTGTTTGCATATTGCAATCCGGACTCAAAACTCAGTGATTCAGAGATGGCAAAAGACGCGTATCCGCCGATGTGGAATCCAACTCGAAACTTGGCTCCTACGCTACCATCCTCACCTCCCAGGGTGGTGAAGCTGGGCCCGCCTCTCAGGCCAAATGTGACATCTTGTGCAAACAGTGGCAAAGTCAAGAAAAACGCCAAAAGGAAAAAGATTGATTTGTTCATAGTGGATAGATTGGGAATATTAAAGTTTTAGAATATTACGGAAAAAACTAAAAACGTCAAACTATTTTTTTCATACAATTGACGAGCTCTTCTTAAAAAGTAAAAGCCCCGAATTTGTAGATTCGAGGCTTTCAATTATTCTATTTCTTCATCGCCACCTGTTTTGGCTTGGTAGAGATCTTTTGCCAAATCAACTGTCCGACCTGCTTACCTTGTACGATCCCTTCCGTGATTGCGGGCATGTAGTGGATACCTCCATAAAATCTGCTGATTGCAGCTTCCTCATACATCTTCGTAAATCCATCAAACTCCCGGATCGGCAGCCCGTAGGCTACCTCTGAGCTGTCCACGATGTGGAGTTCGTCTCCGAAAAGCTGGGTTAGCGTATAGGCGGCTGCTGTAGAAGCGACGCTGTGCCCGCTGGTATGCTCTGGAAAAGGTGGGGTCTGCAGCAGCGGAACCCATTCTTCGTCTATGTATTGGTTGATGTATGTCTCCGGACGGATAAGTTTGGAGCGGTACTTTTCGTCCCAACAAGAGATAAAGGCCTCATTCAGTGACACGGCAGTGAGCGCATAGGCCTCTACGGTGCCTTTCCAATCCCTGCCCGCGGCCTTGCTGGCAATAGAGGCTATGCTCATCCAGTGACCACCTGGGGTGATTTTTTTCTCGGCGAACATGACGTGGCCTTTCACATTCATCTTGTAGGGATTGCAGTCCCAAAACATGGCAATGTCCTTTTGGTCATCCGTCATGTTGATTTTCGCATCATACACCTCTTTGGCCACTTTGTAAAACTCGGAGGAGGAATCTGAGGAAAAGACCGGAGGCGCGCCTGCCTTAAACTGGGCTGCTGAGTCCAGCGCAAAGGTTCTGATCTTGTTCCAGTGAGGCTCCACCGCTTCCATGTAGGCCGGAGGAGTAGGCTGCCAAGTATCGGGCTTGTTGACTACCGTGTATTTTGGAAAAGAACGGCTTTGGTGGTAATTGTCCTTTTTGGAGTAGTCTTTTATTTTTTCGGCCACTTCCTGGCCAAAGGCGACCGAGGCCTCAAATACGTCCTCTGGGATTCCTTTTTCGCGCAGCTCCGCAAAGTCTTTGTCTCGCTGCATATGCATCATCTCCTCGGAGAAAATCAGCGCCGTGCCCATGTGGTAGTAAGCCGCCAAAGCCGCGAGAGGAGGGTAGACATTTTCCGGCACGGTGAGGTTCAGTGCCTCCGAACCGTTCAACTGTCCCAAGAGCGGGCTGTAGCTGGTCGGGTCGCTAGCCGCTGCTACTTCATAGGCGGCGAGGGAGGCATAGGAGTAGATCCTAGTAGCTACCGGTGGGGAAAAGATGTCGTGGATCATGACTTCAGTGATCCTGTTTTGTGCCCGGTGGAAATAGTCGCCGTCGCTGATTGCCGTGGAGTAATCCTTGGGTTTTTGGCAGGAAGTGATTGCCCCGATCAGAAACAGGGCAAGAAAGGTTATTCTAGAGGTACTCATAGTGGGTTTTTTCAAATTTAAGTTGACGATGGATTCCCTTGCGGGTGATTGGGTTTGATCAACTTACATGAGGCCCTAAAGCTACTCAGATAGCCCGCAATCCCAAACGATTACGGAGATGATTTTCACTTCACCCAAATCAATCGTCCGTTGTTTGGTGCGGCGACAAGAGATTGTCCTTTCGCTGTCTTGAGGGATTTTAGACTCCGAATCTCAGCTCCGAATGCGCTCGGAATAGTGCTGGTTTGCAGCCAGTCATTTTGATCCCAGCGGTAAGTGAGTATTCCGGTGTACGTCGACTTGCCCAGGTCCACACGGAAGTCGGAGGAATTTCCGCCTAGGTGGATTTCACCGCTCGCTTCGTCCACGGCTATCGCAAAAATCGGACTCCTCTGCGCTTCTGCAGGGAAAGGGACAAATTCAAAGGAACCGTCCTCCTGCTGGAAGTAAACCCCAGAGCGGAATTCATAGGCTGGAAGTTTGCGGGCTTTTGCCAGTACTTCAGGAGGGAAAAGATCCTCAGGTTTGCTGATTTTCGCGTATTCCGCAAAAGTGCTGTGTACACGCTTGATGCCGGGAACTTGGCGGATCAGATCCTCCCGTGCGGCGAAAGGAACGAGCTTTTCGCCCATTTGGTGGAAAATCAGCGGATCGGCCTGTCCATTTCCGTCAAAGTCGTGGTGGTAGAGCCAGACAGGCTTTTCTTTCGAAGCTTTCAGTTTGCTGTTGGTGCCGAGATTGCCGACGAGGATGTCGGGCTTGCCGTTACCGTCCAGATCGGCTACTTCCAGGGTATTTATCCAGCCTGCGGAAAATTCGAGGCCTTTCGGATGGACTTCCTTGAGCTTTTTCTCTGGAGAAAGCTTAAATATCCGCATGCCCTGCCAGTCGCCGCTGAGCAATAATTCCTTGGCTCCATCGCCGTCCAAGTCGGCCCATTTTGCGGTATTCACCATGCCAAGCTCTGTGCTTTCACCAAGCCATTCCCCGGTGGCATCGGCGAAGTATCCGTTTCCTTGGTTGATCAGCAAGCTGCTTTTTGGGCTGGCTCCGTAGTCGCCGGTTTTTACCGCGCTTCCCACAAAGAGATCCAAGTCCCCGTCTCCGTCTACATCGTGAATCGCGACGCAGGCCGTGTTTTCGCCGATGGGGGGCATGGCGCGCATGGAAAAGGCAAATCGCCCCGTTCCATCTCCGAAGAAGATCCGATCAAAATTATACAGTTCGCCGGAGGCATGCTCATTTCCTCCGCCACCGACAAACAGATCCAACTTTCCGTCTCCATTCAGATCGGCAAACTCCGCCACCACATCTTCCCCGATGGCGAGCTGTCCGAAGATAGGATTTTCGATTTCTTCAAACTCGCCATTTTCCTTTTGCAGGAAAATGCTGCCCGGCTGATCCATCGCCCCGCCCAGATAGAGGTCGTCGAGCCCGTCTTGGTTTACATCTCCAACGGCCAAGGCTGGGCCCATTTTGGAGTAGGTTCGGGGAGCCAAATATTCCCGCTTAATGAAGTCGGTGGCATCTTTTTCCCGATGGATCCAGTCCAGTGGAAAAGTTTCCAAATCCGTGGTTTGCGAAGGAGCTCGTGGAAAAAAAGGCTTGCCTTCACCTTGGGTAAATGACAGGCTTCTGTTCGCTTCCGTTTTGGGGAAAATTTCGGAGAGGCCGTCCGGCCATTGAACCAAGATCGAATCCACCGAGGTGACCTTTTCCAATCCAAAAACCAACGTGGTCGATGGCCCGGACTGGAAGCCACGGCTCGTGCTCAGACGCTGCGTCCACTTGTTCTCCCCTGCGAAAAGGACTACTTGCGCTCCGATTCCCTGTGGATTTTTGCCGTTTGCTTTTAGGTCAACTCGAAGGTGGCGGTTTTCGGATTTTTCCGAATGGTTTTGATAGATGAAAGCCGCCTGATTTAGATTGTTGACGATCAGATCGAGGTCTCCGTCGTTGTTCAGATCGGCGTAGGTGGAGCCGTTGGAGTAGCTAGGCTGGTCGAGACCAAGAGCGATAGCCTCATTTTTGAAGCTTAGATTTCCTTGGTTTTTCCAGGCGAAGTTGGGCAGCTGCATGCTGGGAAGCATGTCGATCTGCTTTTGGCGGAGCTGCTCGGGAGTCACGCCCGGCTCGCGGGTTTGGCTGTAGACGATGAAATCCAGGTCATTGGGGCGCTTCACGATGCCGTTGGTCACATGGATATCGGGTAGGCCGTCGTTGTCCATGTCAAAGATCAGGGGAGACCAGCTCCAGTCGGAGGCGTGGACTCCCGCCGCAAGGGCGACTTCGGCAAAGCCGTTTTTGCCCTGATTGAGCTGCAGGTGGTTTCGCACGTATTGATCCTGATAGCCAAACTGCTCCTTGATCTGATAGACTTCGGCTTTGTCCTCGCCCACGGATTTCATCCAGATCTCGGGGTCTTCGGGCAGCATGTCGGTGGTGAAAATCTCCGGCAACCCGTCTCCATTCAGGTCGGCAGCGTCATTTCCCATGCTGTAGCGACTCGTGGAGGAGATCATTTCTGCCAAAGCTTCGCGAAAAGTGCCGTCTTGCTGGTTGAGGTAGAGGTAGTCGTTTTCCGTGAAGTCGTTGGACACGTAGATGTCGAGCCAGCCGTCTCCATCGAAGTCTTCCACGCTTACGCCGAGACCGAAGCCCAAAATGCTGGAGTAGATTCCCGAAGCTTCGGTGACATCCAAAAAGCGGTTTTGACCTTCGGAAGCGAGGTTTTTATAGAGTTTGTCTCCTAGCGGACTTGCCTTGGTTCGAGTTTCAGATCGCGCGAAAACCTCGGGAGACTTAATGTTGTGATTCAGTAGGTAGAGGTCAAGATCTCCGTCGCGGTCATAATCGAAAAAGACGGCATGCGTACCGAAACCCCGAAAATCGATTCCGAATTCTGCGGCCGCTTCGCGGAATTTTCCACCGCCCAAGTTCAGGTAAAGTCGGTTGTGTCCTTGGATGCCGGGCAGCTCAGCCACCTGCGAGACGTAGATGTCGAGCAGGCCGTCGCCGTTCACGTCCGCCATGGTCGCGCCGGTGGACCAGCCTCCGTCTCCGCCGACGCCAGCCGACTCCGTGTTGTCTTCAAACCGGAAATTGCCTTTGTTCAGGTAGAGGCGGTTGGAGACTTGATTGCCGGTAAAGTAGAGATCCACCAGTCCATCGCCGTCCACATCTCCCGCTGCCACACCGCCTCCATTGTAATAATAAAGATATTCGAGGATGCTGAGCTCGGGCGAGTCGGTGAGCTGGTTTTGGAAGGTAATTCCAGTTTGCTCGGGAGAAAGCAGGGAAAAGAGCGTGGTTTCGGTTTGGACTTTTTCTTTTTTGCAGGAAAATAGCGCCAAACCAGCAGCCACCACCCAGTGATATGTTGAATTTTTTCTCCCCATCAATACGTCCAGATTTCAGCCGCAGCGCTGTTTTTTACCACCAAGATCTCTTTTTCTCCCAATAGGGAAAAGGCTCGGATGTCTCCTTCCAACCTAAGTCCGCTGCTTCGGTTTGGGACATAGGTAAAGGTGCCGTCCCCATTTCCGAGCAGCACTTCACCATAGCTCGCGTCGATCTTACCGACTTCCGGCTTGATCTGCGCCAGGTTGCCGCCGAGGATCAGGTCCTCCTTGCCGTCTTCATTGAGATCCAGGACTTGGATAGCGAAAATCCAGGATCGCTGCGCCATTCTCGGAAAGGGCTTCCAGGCAAACTTGCCCCCGCCCTGATTCAATAAAATGCCCGATTCCAGCTGGTTGACTTCTTGGATGATGGACTTGTCGACGATTTCCTTTGGGAAAA
>CAZTJM010000069.1:0-23098 GCA_964613865.1 uncultured Limnohabitans sp.
CGGTTATACAAATTCAAAAACTCAATTGTCCGATTAATAGGGGGCTAGACCAGAAGAAATACTGAAAGGTTTGTTTGAATCAGATCAAACAGATGATTTTAAAGGTTTTTTCTCGGCCGTATACACCGCTATGGCGCAGGTTTACACACCTAATCTTTCAAACAAGAATTTAGGTGCAGATTTTCCTGTTTCATACCTGGGTGACAGTGCGGTATATGATTCGAAAGTGATCAGCGAATGGGAAGCAGAGTTTCCTTACTATATGATTGATGATTACCTTCCTCAGTTGAGGAGTCTTTCAGCTTTGAAAATGGATTGGGGGCGAAATGAGGATTTTTCGCATATACCCTACAGTAGTTTACAGTTCAGCAAGAAATTGGAATCCTATCATATCAATCATTTTGCTGAAGAATACATTGGCGATCATGGGAATATGCTGGATGGTTTTGAGGGAAGGATTTTCAACGAGCTCTTGCCATTTTTCAATACCTATCTGAAAGTTCAAATGCCTGCGAATTGAAATGATCACAGTCGATACTTCAGATCTTTTGCTAGATAGTATTAAATCTTGGAAGCCTTGTGTGAATGGGACTAGCTCTTCCTTCTTTCAATAATTCTCCCTCTCTCCCAGGTTTCATAAATTGTTCTTTGCATCCCCCTCTGGGGCGTATTCTATTCTTTTTCGATCAATGACCACCTGGGCGCTTACCTAGGCGTAGTTTGCCCGCCCTGCAAGCCGGCCTCTCGCTAAAAGCTTCACCGAAGCTTTTTTGACACTCGATCCTGCCTTTTTATCAAAACGAATGTGCATTTCGCTAGAAATAATAAATTTAGCCAACTAAAAATTGGAAGCGTCGAAATATCACAAGCACTGACATAGAAGCAAATTCAGCAAATTGCCGACTATCAGTTATCTTTTTCTATTTCAATTGCAAATTCGACCTTTGACACTCATTCCATTTGCCAAGGTTTCCTCAATGAATATGTCCAAGTCACCGTTTTCCCATTCGTTTCCAGGATTGAAGTTGGTTTTGATCCTGATCTTCGGACTGGGAACTGCCTGTAAACAAACTCCCACTGACAAGCAATCCATCCGACCTGAAGCGAGTCGATTCACCCAGAAAGTGATCGTAGAAGGCTTGGAAGAGCCCCTCCAGCTGGAATTTGACAAAAGTGGTCAGGTGTATTGGATTGAGCGAATCGGGCAGGTCAAAAGGTTCAATGAAAACACCGGAGCAGTTGAACTCCTGGGAAGATTGAATCTTGCCGAAGCGCCTGCTCCCGGATTGATCGGGATATTGCTGGACAGGGAATTTGAAAAAAGTAAACTGCTGTATCTATTCTATTCAGCGGAAGCGGACAAGGGTGAGTCCATGCGCCTTTCCAGATTTGAATTGGGAAATGATGGCAAGCTGGATATCGCCAGTGAAAAGATCATCCTGACAGTTCCCTGGGAACAGCCGGATGGTTCGCATTTCGGGGGCGGAATGACTTGGGATAAGGAAGGAAATCTATACCTCAGCATCGGAGCGGACTCCCATGCCACCCAATATTCCCCACTTCCATTTAATAATGAAGGAGGAAGAGGGCAGGATGAAGCCAGAACAGCCGGGAATACGAATGATCTGAGGGGAACCATCATTCGGATAAAGCCTCAATCCGATGGCAGCTACAGCATTCCCGAAGGCAATTTGTTTGCCCAGGGCAGCCCAAATACTTTGCCTGAGATCTATGTCATGGGCAATCGAAACCCCTGGCGGGTATCAATCGACTCCAAAACCCAATACCTGCACTGGGGAGAGGTCGGGCCGGATGCAGGAGTGGATTCGGAGGAATTAGGACCGATGGGTTATGATGAGTTCAATATCGCCAAAGGTGCCGGGAATTTTGGTTGGCCTTACTTTATCGGCTACAACAGAGCTTACAAGAGTTACGACTACAGCACCGGGAATTATGGAAAACCCTATGATCCCGACTCCAGTTATAATGATTCCCCCAACAATACCGGACTCAAAATCCTCCCTCCTGCTCTGCCGCCACTAATCGCCTACCCTTATCAGGTGTCAGAAGAGTGGCCAATTTTTGGAAGTGCAGCACGTTCAGCGGTGGGTGGGCCAATATTTAGGAAGGCTGATTTTTCTGAAACGGCCGAAAGGGTATTTCCTGATTACTTCGAAGGCAAGTGGTTTGTCACCGATTACGTCCGCAATTTTATCATGGTGATAGAAATGGATGAAGATCGCTCCAAGGTAATTTCCCTTGAGCGGTTTCTTCCTGCGGAAATGCTGACCCACAGCCAGCCTTTGGATATGGATTTCAGTCCAAACGGGGATTTGTATTTGGTTGAATATGGAATAGGAGGATCGGGGAAAATATCCAGAATTGAATACAATGCCGGGAATAGAGCGCCGATCGCAGCAGCCAGTTCTTCTGCCATGGATGGAAAGGCCCCCTTGGAACTACAACTTTCCTCGGAAGGAAGCCTGGATTTGGACGGTGATCCTCTGACTTATCAATGGACCGTCAAAAAGATCGATGGAAATACTCAACAGACTTTCGAAACAGCCGACCCTACATTAAAACTGGAAGAGGAAGGAAAGTATGAGGTCAAACTGGAAGTAGCTGATCCCAGTGGGCTTACTTCCTCGGATTCCCTTGTTGTCACTGCCGGTAACAGCAAACCCCAGGTAAAATTCAAGCTAGTGGAAGGAAATCAAAGTTTTTACTTCCCAGATGCCATCATCCGCTATGAAGTCTCTGTCACAGATCCCGATGGCAGCATCGAAAAGGACAAAGTCCAAGTCACTACCCATTATATTCCCTCCGGCATGGGTTATCCTCAATTGGAGCGCCTGAACAAGCAAGGTGAGCTGAATACTGACATCCAATTGAAACACCTGAATGCAAAAGCCTTGGTACAAAAGTACAATTGCGTTTCCTGCCATACTGAGACCAAAAAATTGGTCGGTCCAGCTTTTCAGGATGTGGCCCTGAAGTATCAAGGAAATCCCAAGGCATACGAAATCCTGACCAAAAGCATTTCAGAAGGCGGATCGGGCAAATGGGGCGATATCGCAATGCCTCCCCAGCCCACCCTGACCAGCCCTGAAATCTCTCAAATCATCGATTATATATTGGAGATCAATATTGAAGACGCGACCAGCATGCGTTTGGGAAGCTCGGGAAAATACCAGACCAAGGCCTATGAAAAGAAAGGACGCGGAGGAAGGCTGGATTCCTATTTCCGCACTCCTTTGGAGATGGGTTCCTATGTGTTTTTGGCAAGCTATACGGACGGAGGTTCAAATGAAACAGAAGGTCTGGAGCTATCCGGCGCCGACTATTTTCTGCTTAGATTTCCTGTATTGGCTCCTGAGAAAGCAGATATCTTCTCAGAAACCGGGATATCCTATACGCCTTCCACCAATGACCCGGGATTCATATTTACAGGAAAAGGCGGGCATATTGGGTTTAGCAAGATTGACCTGACGGGAATCAATCAGGTAAAAATCGGTGCTCCGAACCGGTTTTGGCATTGGTCCCATTTTGTGGGTGCCACCATAGAGATCAGATTGGGAAGTCCCGATGGACGTTTGGTTGGTGAGGCATTTACTATACCTGCAGCGCCAAAAGGTGAAAAAGGTCCTTTCTTTGGGGAGGCAATGGGTGCTCCCGCCCTCATCGACGTGTCGGGGGCAGAAGGAATCCATGACCTATATATTGTAGTGAAAAATCCCGCGGCAAAGGAAAGCGATGCCTTGGTTATGATGACGGGAATCGAGTTTATTAAATAAATCCTGATGGCGAAAACTACTCCACCTTCTCAAATCAAGCTTGCTATTTCCCTTCCAAGCCTGGATTTGATTGGGAGAATATCGGTGGCGCTATGCTTGTTATTGGTTTGCAATTTCTGTTTTGCACAACAGGTGCCCACACCCCAAGAATTTGTCCCACTTTTCAACGGGAACGATCTAGCCGGTTGGCACATCAGCAAAACCAACCATCATGGCACCATGGGCAATTTCTTTGTCGAGGACGGGGCATTGGCCATGAAGCAATATCCCTACGGACAGGGTGGGATAATCCTGACGGATAAAAAATACCGGGACTTTGAGTTATCCCTTGAGTTCAAAGGCTATCCCGGCACGAACGGGGGAATTTTCCTCAGATCCAGTGAAAGTGGGTCGGCCTATCAGTTGGAATTAGCCGGAGATGGGGAGCGGGGAACCGGAAATCTAATCGGCGAACTGCAAAGAACCACTGCCAATGCCCGGATTGAAAATCTGGAAGAAGTTTGGAAAAAGGGAGACTGGAATAGTTTTCGGATTCGATTTACGGGAGAAATACCCAAAGTATCCCTTTGGATAAACGGCCACAAAATGTGGGATGCAGAAGGGGAGCGGAACGATTTGATCGGGGATGCAACGGAAGGAATGATTGCCTTTCAATTGCATTGGAGTGCCACTTTGCAGCCTGTTCCGGGTGGAAGGTGCTGTGATTTTTCCTGGCGGCCCGAGGCCTCGCACCAGTTTAGGAATATCCTGATCAAAGAACTCAAACCGGAAACAGGGCTGATTTCCTCGAGTTCTTCTATTGCCCAAAAGACCACGCCTCCAGCACCGGAGAGCATGGAGATGGAATTCGTACGGATCGAACCCGGAAAAATGCTGGTAGGGAAAATTGAAATCGAATGTCCAAAGTTTCCCGATACCCGGGATATTCCGGAAGAAAGTAAATGGACGGAAGATGAATTTAAACTTTGCCAGGAAATGGCTGAACGGGACTCCAGACCAGGATTTTGGGTAAGTCTGGATCAGCCTTATTCCATTGGAAAATATGAAGTGACGCAAGGGCAATGGGAAAAGGTCATGGGTTTCAATCCGTCTCTTTTTAATGAGGAAAAAGTGGGTGAGCCTACGGAATCGTACCCGGTAGATAATGTCACTTGGGAGATGGTCCAGGATTTTTTGAAAAAGCTGAATTCGATGGATAACCTCTACAAATACCGACTACCCTCAGAATTTGAATGGGAATATGCGGCCAGAGCGGGAAATGAGGAATTGCTTTCTTGGGCGGAAACCCGCAAGCAAGCCTGGATTCAACAGACTGATAAAGGGACCACAAAGTCAGTGGGCACCAAAGAACCCAACCTTTGGGGAGTGCATGATATGCTGGGCAATGTCTGGGAATGGGTGGAAGATTTTTACAACAACGAGGTTTTTGCTGGCCCCGTTCCACCCGCTAGAGGCGAGGTTCATGTCTTAAAAGGCGGTAGTATTACCTCAGACGTCACCAATGCGACTTACTTGTTTCATGGAGCAGGCCCGGGAAACGGATATGATGTGGGATTTAGGCTGGTACGGGAATTCCGGTAAGAAACCGTACTTGATTGTTCTGTCCCTTCGGGATCATACATCTTAAACACCCTGTGTCGAGAATGAACCCTTCGACTCCTCTCAGGGTAACGGTCGTGTCAGGCTGAGCGGAGTCGAAGCCCATTTTTTCGGAAGCTCTCACCTACCGATCTGCTCACAACAATTGGCGGCTATCCTCCTATTGTCGGGAAATGGTGAATTCCAAAGACTGCTTCGATAAAGAGATAGGAAGGAATTATCTGGATTCCGGCTTCCGCTTTTTCAGGATGTTGTGATAGATAGCAAGCAGGAATACAAGCGCAAAAGAGATAGCTGTCACCATGTCAATCATCACCGGATCGGCATCTATGCCAGCCATCCTATCTACCCAATATTTAATGAATGAATTGGGCAAATCTGTTTCTCCCAGTTTGGATTTTACCTGCCACTGCCAATCGGTAAGGGGACAATATCCTATACCAAACCAGATTCCCAAGCCGAGCCAAGATGCGGCAGTCAGCAACACACACCAGAGATGCAATCGCCTCGTGGTAGGCCAAATCCATCCCAAAAGATTTAATCCGATAATCAGCAGGTGAAGCGCCGTCAAAAAACAATCAAGTAAATTCAGCCACATGTCTCATTGTCTCAGCTCCCTAAACTAACACACTATCTTTCCCTGCAGTAGGTTTCGTCAATTTAGCGAGTCTATCAAAACCCACGAGAAGCGTCTTTACACTCCTCACTACTTACTGTGGTTCAATTTTTTTGACTGCTCCGATAGGTTCCGGCCACAAATAAAGCTCCTTGATTATCAAAGATCCTTTTTGTAAACCCAAATAAAAATTGATTTTATTTGGGTGCAGATGCAGACTATACGCAACTGAATTATTATCTTACTCTGCTTGCCATTTTTACTTCAAAATTCTAAAACATCTGAACATGAAAATCGCCTTTGGAAAATTGATCTGTGCATGCTTGATTCTCTTCAGCATTGGCTGTCAGACGAAAAGCTATGAGGAATTGGCCGAGGAGGACGCCAAAGCCTTTTTCAACAATCTGGATAGTTTTGAGAAATTATCCGCTCACTTGGTGGGTTTGCCTACTACCTTGCCAGAAGAAATCACAGAACAAAACAAAGCCAAGTTCATAAAAAAGCTTCAGGAATATTTTAAGGGGCAATGTGAGGACCCAACAGATTTCAAGCTTCTCAAGACTTACAGAAAATTAGGAGACAACAAGCAGAAAAACCTCTTTCTGGAATATGAATTTTGCAGTTCGGGGACAGTGATTATGAGCTATGAAGTGGTTGATAAGGACGTTATCCTGACTAGTGTCTGGCCAATGGAAACCGAGGAAAAACCAGCTGAATTGTTCACAGACGAGGCGGATTGGTGAAATTCCGAGCTGAATGTTCCCCATCCAGGCGTGGATTCTACTCACCAACTCTGAAGTTCAATAAGACCTTGGAACGAGTCCCTGCGGTGTGAACCTTACCCTTTTTTCTCTCCCACCTCTTTCCCACTCATGTCAATCAAAAAGCTCCATCCAGTCATTTCACAATTCTCGGATACATTGGGTGTGGTACAGGTTTGCTGGCTTCCTTCGATCCTGTACTGCCTATCAGACTCCAGGTAGGAAATGTTTTTGGCGTAGTCGTTGAAAAAGCCCCCGAAGGTTCTTTGCCAAAGAAACTCGCCGTTTTGATCGACTTTGACCAACAGGATATCATAATTCCCCTGACCAAAGGAGCTGGTCGAACCTAAAATCAAGATTCCCTGGTCGGCAGTGGCGAGGACCATCGCAGCCTTGTCATAGCTGCTTCCGCCAAAAGTCTTTTGCCAAAGGATTTCTCCATTTTCGTTTTTTCGGGTCACCTGAATATCACACTCGGTGTCTGACCCGCAGTTTACCGTCTGGATTTCAAAACCCTTGGAAATGGATTGGGAAGATTCAATTTCGAACAACGGGTTTTGAAATTGGCTTTTCCAGAAAAAGGAACCTAGCCCAAGGAGTAAGAGGCCTGCCCATGCCAGGCGACTTGAAGTAAGAAAGGGAATTGCTGTCTGCATACGTTTGAAGAAGTTTTGGTGAAGGGATTCATTTTGGTTGAATTCCGGATCTTTTACCTCCTCCTGGAATCCGACTCCAAGGACATCATGAAGCCTGGTTTGGGTAAACAGACTTGGCTTGACCTCTCCTTTTTCCAGTCGCTGAATAGTCCTCAGGGTTACGCCGCAGCGATCGGCCAGTTCGCTCTGGGTCCATCCTCGGGAGATTCTTCGGGATTTGATTTGTGCTCCGTAATTCACTGGTCAAAATTGAGGTTTGCAGACAGGACTTAAAACGCCTCGGATACGACATCTAGGCGACATCTTACATTACCAGTTAGGAGTATCCATTGTTTCAAGCTTTTACCACACGTCGGAATAGATCCCGGGTTTTCCACGGACTTGGAGATTAACCTAGACTCTTTGATGTTTGGTGAATCCACCCATCACCAATTCCATTACTCGAACTTTCGCCCAGCGTGGCAAAATCATAAGTGCTCCGGTCAAAAATTTGGTGAGAAACCCGGGAAAAACGGTGGTTTTTTTCCCCAAAGCTGCCAAAATCGGCAACGCAATATCCTCTGGGTTCAGGGTTTTTCCCATCACCATTTTAGCCCGATTTGCAAATCCGCTAGCTACGGGTCCGGGGCTTGCGGCTAGCACATCCACCTTTTTTGATTTCAGTTCCCGGTTTAATCCCTCTACCAAGGATTGCACATAGGCCTTGCCGGCGGCATAGTTAGTAGCAAAAGGGACCCCTTGGAATGCCACAATTGAACTCAAAAAGATAATCCCGCCTCTTCTCTGATTGGAAAATCGCCTGGAAAACCCGTGACTTAAGCGCAATGGAGAGAGGCAATTAACCCGAACCAGCTCCGTCTCTTCCTCTAAATCGCTGTCTACAAGCCGACCCGAAGTACCAAAACCTGCCGAAAGGACTACCAGCCCAACTTGCAAATTTTTTGTCTGATTCAAGACGCGCTGATTACTCTCCAATTGACCCAAGTCCGCAACCAGAATTTTGGTTTTCGACTGAAACTTGGTCTCGATTTCCCTACTTACTTCCGAAAGCGAGGATTCATTTCTTCCCACCAAAATCACTTCAAATCCGATTTTGCCAAGCTCAAGGGCGATGGCTTTGCCGATTCCCGAACTCGCCCCTGTAACTACAGTGACAGGGCCATATTTTCCTAAAAAGGAATTTCTCTTCACTAAATTCATTTGAATATTGGGAATTCGGGTTGGGTTGATTCCTGTTGATTTTCAACGCGAGCCTTAAGTTGCCGAAGCCAATCCTCGTGCAGACGATGGAGTTTCTTAGGCTGAAAAAGCTTTTCCATGGTGGTAAGCCAGCCATTTTGGCTTTCAGCGGTGATTACCCTACAGCCGGTACTAGTCGGGATTATCAGCCAAGTGTGATAGCCTTGGATGCTTTTCCTGGAGGAAATCCAACTCAGCCTCGACTCAGGCACAAATTCCCTAACCTCAGAAATAAATTCCAATCCCATGGTTTTCCAGAAAAAAGAGGATTCGGCCTGCAAGCTTTCTTCCTCGGATTCTCCCTGAATTTGAACGTCACTGGCTCCAGAATACCAACTTGACCAGTCCTCCGCCCGGATCAGTTCTCTCCAAACCTCAGCGGGAGAGCCGTATATTTCGATTTGATTTTCGACATAAAAGGAGGATTCCTCAGGTGAGAATCCGGAGGGCCAGTTTAAATCGGGCTGAGTTTGAGCCCCTAGAAACAACGGCTCAAAAGCCAAAGCAAGAAAAAAGGTGAGAAGTAGAGTTTTCATAGAAGGATAAGTTTACCCTTCAAAGGTATCCCTGACCTCAGCCTCAGCACGATAACATTTGTTTAGACTTTTGGTCAAAACTGCTACTGCTCTTTTCTCAATCGACTCAGGTGGACAGGGGTAATCCCCAAATAGGAGGCGATCATATGCTGGGGTACCCGCTGATGAATCTGGGGAAAAATGGTCTCCATAAGCTCATACCGCTCAATCGGACTTCTGGAATAGTAATTTTTCACCCTGTTGTCTTGGTACAAAAAGTAAAATTCCGCGACTTTTCTCCCAAATTTATCTCCCTGCTTCATGAACTGATAACCCCAATCAATGGCTTGCCGGGACATGGAGACCACTTCCATCGGTTCCAAAGCCTGAAGGGTGTACATCCCTGGCTGCTGAAGCATAAAGCTGGAATAATCGGCCACAAATTGATTTTCGGAAGCAAAATGAATGGTATGATCCACGCCTTTGGCATCTGTTACCACCACCCTCAAAATACCTTTTACAATAAAAAACACCTCTTGCGGCACTTTACCCGGCTGACTCAGGAATTCATTTTTCTTGAAATTCTTGGTTTTGCAAAAGGAAACCAACTGGTTTAATTCACTCTCCTCTGCTTCAATTAGGACTAATACCGCCGTTTTAAATTCATCCATCTTTCCATCCATTACCCCTGCATAATTTACTCAATACTGGCTGCAATCTGAAAAATGAAAGATGGCTCTTCCTGTGTTTTATCCTTGAAGCCAGGTTTTTGAATTGAGTATTGCCTAATTCCAAAAATGCCCAAATCCATCTCAAAAAACACATGACATTTCTCAAGAAAACCAATAACTTAACCATTCTTCAAACCCAAAAACCTTAACCCATGACTAAACTATCCCATTTCACCATTTTTGCCTTTTTTCTGGCCCTTTCGGTCCAGACCTTTGCCCAAGATGGCACCATCTACCCACTCGAGGCACCGGCAGAACCCAATGCCATCCTGCTCAATACCGGAGGAGTAGACAATCAACCTGCACCGGAGACGTGGTTTCGCCAATGGGGCGACCCCATGGCACGGAACATTTCTACGGCTACCTTGACGCCATTTCTACCAGAACCAGGAAAGGGAATGGCACAGCAGTGATTGTTGCACCCGGTGGCGGTTTTAGCTGGCTGTCGATGGGAAACGAAGGCTGGGAAGTAGCTGAAGCACTGGCCAAGCAAGGCATTGCCGCTTTTGTCCTCAAATACCGCCTCAACCCTACTCCTCCTTCGCTGGAAGACTTTTCAGCCTGGATGAACCGACCACGCACAGCGCCTGCACCTTCTTCTGGTGCTTCTGCCAATGCCACTCCTGCTCCACGACCACCCCAGCGCGACCTTTCCAACCAGTTGGAAGATGCCGAAGCTGCCTATGCGATGATTGTGAGTCGGGCAAAAGAATGGGGAGTGGACACCAACCGAATCGGCATGATCGGCTTTTCGGCAGGGGCTGGCCTGACGATGCACTCCACCCTCCACTCCAAAACCATGAAATTGGCCTTCATCGGTCCAATTTATGGAGGTATGGGCCCGGTAGAAGTCCCTAAGGATGCTCCCCCGATGTTCAATGTGATCGCTACGGATGACTTTCTCTTCAACGGCCAATCCGGCATTATAGAATCTTGGTATAAAGCTGGCCGGCCTGTTGAGTTCCATTTATACCAAAATGGTGGACATGGATTCGGCCTCGGCAATCCCAACCGGACCAGCAACCGCTGGTTTGATGCCTTCATGCACTGGCTTGACGTAAACAAGTTTTTGGTCGCCGCCAAGTCGGAATGATCAGGTAACGAAGCTTAGTGACTCCTCTACCAAAGTTGACCGCCTACTTGCTCGGCAATCCAAACCAGTGGCCCTAATCAAGCGGCATCGGCACTATTTCATCCCAAATTGCATATCGGCAAAATTCATGAATTTGCCCCAGTCATATTCGGTCAGATCGTGTTTGCCTTCCCGCAAATGATAGCCGATATGTTTTTGGTGGATGGTCTGTACTTCGAGTTTAAAATCCTCCGGAAACTCCAAGACAAAGCCATAGATCTCTGAATATACCCGGCTGCCGATCTTGAGGGACAAAAACTCTCCCTTGGGATCGGCCCAGAGGTCATCTTTTGAACTTGCCACATACAGCGCCCTTGGGGCAATGCTCGCCAAAAGTTGATGCTGGTCGAGCGGAAGCTGATCCTCCCTGTCGTTGTAATCTTTGAAGTTGTCACAAAACCAATAAGGAAAGCCCGTATTGATTCTGTTGACCGTCTCTCCGAACATGCGCTTGGACAGGGCAGCGCCTCCGCAGCCGGATTCGTTGGAAATAGTAATCGCCCATCGGGTGTCATTGGCTCCAGTCCACAAAGCGGCCTTGCCTCCGCGACTATGTCCCACCACTGCCGCTCTTGATACGTCCACCTCAGGCTCTTTTTCCAGATAATCCATCACCCGCATCGCTCCCCAAGCCCAGGCCGAAAGAGCCTTCATGCCGTTCGGAAGTGATTTTTGTTCTGGGTAAAGCTGGTCGAGAATCCCCAGAGAATAGCGGTCTGGGTCATCTGGAGCGACATATTCCACGTCAAAAATCACCGCGGCGTAGCCACGTCCCACGATTTGCTCCACAGGAAAAAATCGGTTTTCAACATTGCCGGTCACCTCTTCGACATTCCTATGGCTAATTAACACAAACACCGGCATGGGCTTGGACGTACCTTTCGGCAGATAGAGCTTTAGATGCATGGTCTGTTTGTTGCCATTTCTTGAGATGTCAATGGCTACCTCCTTCAGTCTGGAATAGGCCGAATGGGGATGATCGGACCGCAATTCGCTCCGAAAAGAAATTGCGTCAAAGTCACCGGGAAGCTGCCCATAAACCAGATCGCCAAACTTCGCAACCAGCTCAGGCCTTCTCTTACCCTCCCAGCTATTGATACTTTTGACCAGCTCTCCCGCATATCCCACCAGGACATCCGGCAAGACCAGATCCGGCACTTTGCTCTCGTCATAATGAATGGCGCGCTGCGCCATCGAGGGCAGATGAATTGACAAAAAAAGGATGGCAATTAGGTATCTGAATGAATTCATCGTGGACTGGGCTTTGCGCCGGGGTATGAAAAGGTCTTTCTT
The DNA here is from genome assembly GCA_964613865.1 of uncultured Limnohabitans sp. Lineage (GTDB taxonomy): Bacteria > Bacteroidota > Bacteroidia > Cytophagales > Cyclobacteriaceae > Algoriphagus. The sequence continues at coordinate 12,337 of CAZTJM010000069.1, forward strand.
AAAGTACTGGATTATTCGCAAAAGTCTCCGCGAAAAATCGGTCTTTTCTTCTTTTACAAATCAAAAGAGCGCCCTCGCCTATTGCTTTCGATCCAGTCAGAGCTGGATTCCGAACTGCCTTTCTCGCGAAGGAGGGAGTGGATCGTATCGACGTCGATACTGGTGAGCACCTTTTTACAAAGCCCCATTCTCCTGCAAAAATTCCTAGACAAGCCCAGCGGCGTGATCGTCGTAGCAAGTCCGCCGATCACCTCGAGTATTCCCGCAATCTTCTCATTTACCTTAAAAAAATCGGCTAAAAGCACCACTACATCCGCGATGACGGATTTCAAAAGCTCTGCCCCTAGCCCCACGTGCAGCAAAAACGCATAGATCAACGCAAGAGCGCTCAGAATACATGCCAGACAGTTTCCTCCCAAGCTCAACAACTCCAGCTTTAACCGCTTGACCGCGCGATCGAAGGAGATGACCAAAGCCGGCATTTTCGTGTCCATATCGGTCAGAATGCTGACCGCATGGTATTCCTGCAAATAGTGGTACGGAGAGTCAAGAAATCGATAGATCAAATTGCTATCGGATTGGAAGCTGAGGAGCAGATCGGAAATGGACTGACGCAACTGTTCCTTCTCGGCCTCAGTAAGCCGAAAGCCCTCCGGACTTCCCTGAGCGGTCGCTCCATTCCCTGTTTCGAGATCTGCCATGGTAGAAAAAAAATAGGTGCTGTCAATTTACTACATTCTCTGATTTCCAGCGAGATCCAGACAGTGCTTTTTCGGAAAGCCTCTATTTCCTCATCCAGCGCCCTGTGTGAAAGTCGAATAGCTATTTATCTCCGTCCGAAGAGAAACTTGCAAATCCATGGCAGCTCTCTTTGACCCTTCATTCATGTACAAAATACCCGAAGTCAACGAAAGTAGCGCCTAGCCACCAAAGGCTGTTGTTGGAGTATTTCTTGTTTACTCGTCCCGCTTGGGACTGGAGTGGAATCTTGACGCTTCCGTCGGCATTGCGACTGGCTTTTTGTGAATTACTCTCAGGCACCACAGCACAGATATGGCCTGACCTGTTTTCGTTCACATTGCGGGCGCATATAATGCATACCTTGCCGCGATTCGCTTCTGCCTGAAGTTCATTGAGGTCGAAAACCCTCCTCCAGCCAAAATCATCCCCCCATTCAAAAAACCAGCGAAGCAGGTTATTTGCATTCAATTCATTGACGGTTTGGCCGTACTGTACCGGCACCGAAACCCTGTTGCTCAATTCGATAAGTGCTCTGCCAGACCACCAAATGCGGGGTAAATAAACGCCATTAAGGTAGCAGTAGTCGTGTGCGTAGATATTGCAATAGGTGCTGGTGGAGTTGGGGGCATATCGGGCGCTTTGCTCCACATTCAGCCAATCCACAATCTGATGGATCGAAGCGGCTGCGGCCGTCTCCGAACTGCGGTCACGCGTAGGACGACTAGGCTCCCCGAGAGGATAAGCCCTGCCGGTTTCCGCTTTCCGAGTGACGCTAGTCCGATTTTCCTGGAGATGAACCGCCGTCACCAGACTGGCTAAGACCGAAGCCGCAATGGATGGAGCATTTGGAGCCGCATCAGGCTGAACTGCCAGCAAAAAGCGACTTGCGACAAATCCCGTTGTAGATGAGTCCCCTCCCGACAAAAGCCTCACTACCCACCAACCCGGTTCCGAATCGGCGATTTTTTCGACTAGTTGACCATTGGAAAGTACCGCAATGACATTGCGGTTGGTATCGGAATTTGGACTGCTCCTCATTCGAAGCGCATCGGCGGTAACCTTGTGTTTTGACATTGCCTGTGTTGTTAAAAAATTCAAATGAAAATACCATTTTTATCCGCTATTCTGATGGTAGACTTTACCTTTTATTTCAACTAACAGACTATATTTCAATATTTTGCATGCAAGTCATTGGCTTCGCTCCAAAAAAGTTGACTATCTTTTTTAAGATATTCCCTTTCTATATGTTCAGCTATGAGGAAATCAGAAAGAAACTTGAAGGCAGAGAGTCTGATAGATCCTACATCTCGGAAATGATCAAGCTCTACGGCAGTCTTTCGGTAAAGATTGCTTTGCTGGCCAATGCGAGTCTCAAAAAGCTATTCAACCCCTATTGGGTAGGCTGCCCGCCCGGTGTGTTCCTTTCCTATAAGTGGAACGGCCCCGACTCGAGGGATTATGTTCAGGAGATACACGACTACCTGAGCGCTCTGGGGTACTTCGTTTTCTTTGACAGAAATGAGCTTCCAGAGGATGCGGACACCTATACTGAGGTACCAGAGTTCATTTCCAATGTTGCCAACTGTCAATACTACCTTCTGGTTCTCACCGAAAAGACTGCAGACTACATCACCGCGCGAACCGGCAAAACAAGTTGGATTTTTGACGAATATCAACAGGCCATATCTTTGGTAAATAAGGGAAGAATGTGTCTGGTGCCGGTATTGGTGGAAGATGGAGGGGTGACGGATTTTTTCACAAAAAAGAATACCATCAGTCTAGTGGAGAACCGGTACGATTTCAAGAAGCTTGAAGATGTATTCTATCCGGTTCGATTCAATTTGAGCACGGAGCACAGGGCCATATTGACTGATGTTTTGGATAGCTTCGACGTGCTTCTCACACAAGGGCGCTGGGAGGAAGCTAGGGACCTGTTTGAGCAAGCGATTTACTTCAAAAACTTCCCCGATTACCAATTCCGTCTGTTGTTGTACAGTCTGCACATAGGAGACTTTGCGCAGGCGAAAGAAAGCTTTGGAGAATGTGCATACTTTACCGGGCCTGCACAGCTTCCGCGCCTGCTCACTTGCTACGCCGAGATTTACCAACTGTCCGAGATAAATGAAAACCTAAGTAGGTTTCTAGGGGCTAGGTGATTTTGCAGCTTGCCAAACTCACCGTTTTATACCCGCCAATAGCCCTTCTATCCGCGTCCAATCCCCTGCCAAGGCCTCGTCAATCCATTGATTCCATTGCGCTTGGCCCTCACGGTCAAGGCCATGTTTGACTCCCCGCTCGTACAGCTCCTGCAGCCGGTTCATCTCGCGATAGGCATCCAAATACGCTTCGTTGATCTGGGCTTGATAGAAATCCAGACTCAGGTCCATATTTTCCAATCGGTGGATCAGGCGATCCGCCACAATGCGCACGACATCAAAGTGACGCTGCTCATGGTTGAGCCCATAAGCACTGGGCTCTTTGACCCAAGACTGCATGGGAAGCATGTACACATTGATCTCCAAAGTCTGAACCACCGAACCGGAATCCATCAGCGAGACTCCCCCCAGCGAAAAACTGGTAAAAATGGTGGCATTGTTTTTACTGCCCGGGTTGGGCCTAGCTTTGAAATCATCCCATACCAAAGGTCGATCGGGATCATAGTATACTTTGTCCACCTTGGAAACTGGATCTGGCTCCACTATATCAAGTCGAAAGGACTTGGCCAAGGCGCGGTTGCTGAGTGCCTGGCCTTTGATCCAGGTATCAAAATAAACCAAAGAATTGTAAAATAGACGGTTGAGCACTTCCTCCACTCTATTCATCCTGAAGCCGGATCGCTGATACTGGATGGCGCCGGAGTAGTCCAGTAAATGGACAGGATCGAAGCTGCCGACGACAAAAAAACCGATCTCCAATTCCAATTGGCCTTCATACAGCTTGGTCTCCGGATTAAAGACCTCGGACAAGTCTATGTTATAGATGCGAACCTGTATTTCTTTTTCGGCAGAGTCTTTGGGCTGGATACTCTCTTCGAAAAACAGACCGGCAGATTGCTCCAGATCTCCATCTATCACGACTGGGAGCTTGTGTCCGGACCGCTCAAAAACCTCCCCTATTGAAGACTTTTTGATGCGGTGGTCGAAGACCTCTTTATAGAGGTATTCCGTTTCCAAGGCGGCTTTCTGCCCTGGAATCAGTCTTAGCAACACCCTTTGTGCAGCAACTTCCTGAGACAAAAAAGAAACACAAAAAAAGAAAGCTAACAGAGTCCTCATTCGAGGAATATAGGAAAAATTGAGGATTTGAGGCCTTTGCTTAGCTCTGCTTGTTGCTGCCGGAAAAAATTTCGGACACGGGCTTTCACCAAAAATAACGTCGAAGCCTATCCACTCCTACCTGATCGAAAACCCAATTTGCTATCACTCGAATCCTTGGACTTTTTCATTAAAAAGGGATCAGGCTTTAGCCCAATCCCCTTTCTATTTTGGCATCTGTCTCTCAAACCCGCTTGGAATAGACCTTGCCAAAGCGGTCCTTGGCCTCCACGACCAGATTGTCCATAGACTCTGGCTTGAAGAAAAACATGTGGTCGTTCAACTGCGGTTCCACCCAGCTTCTGCGCGAAGGGAGATTTGGCCCCGAGTGCAGCTCCACACTCCAGGGATCAAGCGCTACTCTTTTCTCAGGAGCTCCTTTTTTGATCCCACTTTCATACCAGCTGAGCTCCCATGCAGGATCGAAGTTCCAACAATTCAAGGCCATCTGGTCTGGAAAGTCTTTGTGATATCCGGTCTTGTAAACGCGAAACTGCTCATTGATTTCGAGGCCGGTGCCCTTGTATTGCCATCGCAGCTCGGAGCCTTTGGCCTCGTAGATCGCATAGCCGTTGGGCGTGCCGTCATAGCAGATCGGCCCTGACCACCAGGCTCCACAGACAGTCCCATGGCAATGTTCGTAGACATGGCCGCTGATCATGTTGTCGTTGAAATGCGTGTGGCCCGACAGAATATGCGCCTGATATCCTTCCAGCATGCGATAGAGATGCTCTCGATTGCTGACCGTGCCGCCGAGCGTGTCCCGTTCCGGGTAGCGTGTCACTGCCCCTGTATAGGTGGGGATGTGAAGGGAGATCACCACCGTCTTGCCTTTTTCTACCAAAGCCAAGTCCTGCTCCAGCCAAGCCAGCTGCTCCTCTGGAATGTGGCCGATGTACTTCGCCCCATCACCTATGCGGCCGAGGTAAAAAACATCGTCCAAGACGACGTAGTGGACTTCTCCCCTGTTCCAAGAGTAATAAGTCGGGCCAAAGTGTCCCTTGAAAGTACCCGTAGTGGTCGCATCGGATCTACCGCCAAAGTCTAGGTCGTGATTGCCCACCACCTGAAAGAAAGGCGTGTTGTAGCTCTTTACAGACTCGTTGTATTCCTTGAACAACTCCAGTCTGTCGTAGACCAAATCCCCGCAACCTATACCGAAGAGATTGGGATCATTGAGCGAGGCGATGGTCTTTTGGACATCCGGCGCAGCCACCGTCAGGAGTTGGCCAGCATCGTAATCATCTTGGATTTGCGTGTCGGACAGGAGAAGAAAATGGTGGTTACCGTCCGAGTTGGCGGACTTTTTCAGATCAAACTGCAAGCTTTGTTCGGCTTTGGATTTGTCAATTTTTTGAAAAAAAGAAGCCGAACCATTGGCCTGCTTCACAAGCTCGAATCCGGCCGGCATGGACACAAAGACAAAATCCCTGTCACTACCTGAGATTAGCTCAAAGTCACCATTTGCATCCGTTTTGGCGACAATGCGTCCGTCGGAGACGGCCACTCCCGCTATCCCCTTTCCAGCGGAACTTACCTTTCCCCGCACCCGAAGCGGATTGAACATCGATGGCAAATCCAAAACCGGCAATTCCTTCTGGATTCCTGCTAAAACAGCGTCTCCCATCCCAAGCCAGGCTACGGAGCTCAAGCCCAAACTCTTGATAAAATCTCTTCTTTTGAACATAGGTTGGTTATTGATTATTGGTTGTTTAAAAATTGCGATACTCTTTTGACATAATGGAGGCTTGATGAGATGCAAGTCTCTCCTGCTGCCCATTGGACTGTCGATATGCTGCGATTTGAAAGCGAAGCAAGTGATCCTGCTTTCTACACCCCAAAATCGCTCTGCCTGCCGACACCAAAAAGCCCTTTCGTCAAACTTCTCAATTTCTTAATCCCTACGACTCGGCAAAATGCTTTTTTGGCTTTTTGATATTAAGGAGATTTATTTAGAAATTATAATGTGTTTCCCGCCTGATCATCAGGCAAAAACACCAAACCTGCCGTGTTTTTTAGCGGGTTGTCTTTAACCTTTGTCTCACTGATTTTTAACAAAAACCCATGAAGCGGAAATTCTCAGATCTGCACTGCCACAATCACATGAGGGCACATTTCCATATGCAGGAAAAGCAGAAGAAATTCGAACGTAAAGGCGAATTCAGTCCTTGGACCGTCATCGCCTCTAACTCCAAAAACAGGAAAAAGGGAAAGATGGGCGCCAGCTACAGCCAAATAGACTTGGTCAAATGCTGGAACGGAAATCTACGCCTTACCTTCAATTCCCTCTACCCGCTCGAACGCCAGTTTGTCGTCGGCATGGACCCAAATGTGAAGGAGGATAAGTGGTATCATTTTGCCGCACGCGGAGTATTGGGGCATTCCGGCTTGAGAAGAGACCTCCTGCAAACCGCCTTCATGCGGATTCCTGACAAAGTCATAGACTTTTTCCAATCCGAAGAATACGATTACTGGGAAGCACTGACCAGTGAAAAAGATTTTGTTATACTTGACTCGGGCAAGAGGATCGAAAAAAATGAAATCCACGTGCCCTCCGCGCTTTTTGGGGATGATAAAGCGGCCGAAAAAAGAGCCAAAGCAGACCCGAAATCCTATGTCGCCGAAAATGCCTGCTACCGGGTGCCAAGAAACAAGTCCGAACTTCTCTCCTCTTTGGCAGATGACAGTGAAATCACGATGGTCCTCACCATCGAGGGAGCTCATGCCGTAGGAACTGACCGCTGCGACACTGTAGAGGAGATCTCAAACCGAGTTAGATCGATTAAGCAAGAATGGGAAGTGCCGATATTCTTCATTACGTTTTCCCACCACTTTGACAACCTCCTCTGTGGCCATGCGCACTCACTTCCTGACAAAGGAAAGATACTGATGAAACAGAGTAAAAATATAAATGGCGGATTTAGTGAAAACGGACAGCGCATCATTCGCGAGTTTCTCGGTTTGGATTCCCGAAATGAACGAGATCCTGCGCTGGGCTATCGCATCCTCATCGATGTAAAGCATATGGCTGCCAAATCCAGGGTGGAATACTACCAACTGGTCAACGAATGTCTGGAAAAGGGAGACCGGATTCCCGTCATTGCCTCCCATTGCGGCTACTCCGGCATTGAGTCTCTCGAAGAACACATCCGCTGCGAAAAAGAGGAAAAGGACGACTACAGCGATAAGAAAAGCGGAAAATTCAACGCCTGGAATATCAACATGTGCGACGAGGACATTGAGATGATCGTCAAGACGCGGGGCATGTTTGGAATCTCCTTTGACCAGCGGATCTTGGGAATCACAAAAAAAGACAGGAAAAATAAGGCAAGCACCCGCAACGGCATCCAGCTCATCTGGGAAAATATTGAAGGAATCGTGCTTAGTGCCTATGAAAATCCGAATCTGACAGATGAGCAAAAACCCCAAATTTGGAGGTCGTTGACGCTTGGGACAGATTTTGAAGGATTGATCGATCCGGTAAATGCCTACCCGACAGCACTGGAATATGAGAAATTTGGAAACGATCTGGTAGAGGTGATCGACAAAGCCCGACTGGATCCCAATGCCAAACACTTGGCGCACCTCAAATCACTCGAACAAGTGGAAAAGCTGGTAGACGACTTCTGCTACAACAATGCAGAGGCTTTTGTCATCGAAAATTATCCGGTGTAGAAGGATCGTCGACCTGGGCGGAGTCGAAGGGTTGATTTGTAAAGTATCCAGAGTTCTGAATTGAAAGATTGAAAAATTTGAACATTGGGCGGAAAAATACCCAAGTTGGAAAGTGGCGTTTGGCGCTGATGGAGACGTCGTAAATCGTAGTTCACACTTTCCATCAACCATTGTCCGGCCTTTAAAAAATCCACCACTCGGCCTTCACACCCATGTAATATCCCCAGCGCTCGGCCCCTACAAATTGCAAATAGGGACTATAGAGCGCCTCGGCCGCATTTTCGTTGTAGCGGGCGAGACTGAATACAAAGCGTAGGTGCGGACGCGCCCAGACACTGCGTTCACCCGAGGTGGAAAGTGTGGGTACCAGGGAGAGTTTGCCCATCGTGTTCAGCGGCTGTTCCCCGTCCCGTCTTTGGGAATAGTGCAGCTCTGACAGCAGGTGAAAATTATCTGAGATATACCAAGTACCGCGAGTGCAGATGGTAAAATCCTCTTTTCTGTTATACACTTCCTTCTCAAAAAAAGTCTCCGCCGTATCGTCGGAATCCGCCGCACCCTTGCTGCGGTTGTAGATCAGGTAGCCATTTAAAGAGAAACTTTCCGAAATATTCAATAGGATATGCTCCACCAAAGCCCAACTGTAGGCATTTCGAAAGCTTTGGCGCGCCAAATCGGGTGCACCAAAGGTGAGCCAGGTGCGGGAAACTCCCCCATCACCGCCATTTGCAATGCCTCGCCCATAGCGTATCGTCAAATCATTGAAGGACCCGGCTAGCAGCTTGGGTAGAATGTTGTTGATTCGTCCTCCCAGCACATAGCCGTGGTCGCCGGGGTAGGCCAGGTCGGGTAAGGAATCGTTGGCATCTGGATTTCCCATTCGGTGATATTCACCCAGAAAGGTAAGTTTGGAATTTTCGGAAAGCACTTTATCCTGCTCTATCACAAACACCGTCCGTTGCCGCAAGGCCAGCGCGGGAGTACCCGTCTTGATATTCAAGTAAAAGTACGGCGGTACGGTGGACGAGGTGTCTGTCGAAGATACAAAGAGGGTCGCAAAGCGGGTACTCTTCCACTCGACCCCAAAACCCTGGCCAGAATGGTCGTTGAAATAAAAATGATCCGCTATATGGACATCCGCACCACGATAAAGCCGGCTTCCCACCCAGAGACTTACGTTGTTCCTCTTTCCTACGCCAGTCGCCTCCACATAGAGCTCCGGAATGGCAAAAGTAAGTCCACCTTGGCTGCTTGTGGTGCTGTTGCCGAAGAGCGAAAGGCTGTTGGACCAGACTGCAAAGCGGGTATTCACGGTCACGTTCATGCTGTCCCCTTTTACCAGCGGGGAAAAGTCTATACCCGTGGCCAGCTCCAGATAGTCTTGCTCCTCCATCCTGCCGCCTATACTGCCCATATTGTTCAGGTTAAGACGGCGACCGATAGAGCCTTCGTTTACAAAGGACCAGTCAACGCCGACCCGTCCATAGGTGCCGATGTAGAAGTTTTTATAGGTCGCCCGCTGATAGGCAATTTGTGCCTGGCAAAACGTACCCAGCATTTGAAAAATCAACATGCTAAGGCAAAACGCAAAAAATCTAGTCATCTTGGGTGGAGTATGATTAAAAATAACCGATATCCAATTAAGTCTCAATAGATAACCAAAAGAATGCGGCCAAAATCGGTTGGGTGAAACCAACGTTATTGCATTCTAAGACCTCTTAAAAAATGAGCGAAAAGGGGATGAAAGTCTACTCCGAGGCTCGTCGTGAACCGAGATGCTAGGAAGTTTTCAGAAAACTCCGATCTTACCTATCTCCAAAACAATCTATCCAATCAAGCTCTGCTACGATGAATCTTTTGAATACAACTCTACTCTCGGCCACACGACTTTTGCTCCTGTTAGCTGTGCCTACTTTGGCCGGATGCTCTTCAGAAAAAAACCAGCGAAGCTTTGACCGAGGAACCAACTGTCAGAGGCTTGGACGGGCGGCTCTTTTCCATCCCCCAACTCAGCGAGAAAAATCAGGCGAGGCTCGACAGCAACCTGCAAGTCGCAAGGGCCAACTTCGAATCCAATCCCACGGAGGAAAATTACATCTGGCTGGGGCGACGGCAGGCCTACGCCTATCACTATGCCGACGCAATCAAGACTTTCACCGAGGGACTCACGCATTTCCCGGATTCCTACAAACTACTCCGCCACCGAGGGCATCGCTACCTCAGCACCCGTGATTTTGCGAAAGCAACAGCCGACTTTGAAATAGCCGCAGCGCTTATGCCGCAACAACCCTTGGAAATCGAACCCGACGGCATTCCCAACAAGCTCAACATCCCTCTTTCCACAACCCAATTCAATGTCTGGTATCATCTGGGCCTTTCCCACTACCTGCAGGGAAACTTCGAAAACGCCGCAAAGGCCTATGAACAGTGCTTGCTCGTCTCGAACAACGACGACCTACTCTGCGCCACGGCCGACTGGCTTTATATGACCTATCAAAAGCTTGGGAAGGCAGCCGAGGCCCAAGCAGTGCTGGATCTTATCTCTCCCGACAGCATGAAGATCATCGAAAACGAATCCTACTATCTTCGCCTCCAGATGTACAACGGCCTATTGCCAGCCGAAGAATTGCTAAGCGTCGATGCGGAAAACGCCGATACCGACTTGGCATTGGCTACCCAAGGCTATGGAGTGGGTAACTGGTATCTGACACAGGGGGACACTGCCCGCGCCAAGGAGATTTTCCAGCAAGTAGTCGCAGGCAAAAACTTCTCGGCCTTTGGCTTTATCGCCTCGGAGGTGGAATTGGAGAGGTTAAAGTAGACGATGGTCTCGAATAATAGAATGACTGGAATACCGCCTAATAGGTTAGGTATGATGTATGGATTTACCCCGCAAACTGGCGACTCATAGCGATAATAATTGGGGATTAGAAAGCACTGATCTTATGCCTCGCACGTGGCCATGTCTTGGTTTGACTTTAAACCCGCATTATGCATTAGAGTAAGTATAGGGTTGGCTGAGATTAGAGATT
>CAZTJM010000070.1:0-22520 GCA_964613865.1 uncultured Limnohabitans sp.
AAGAAGTAAATGTTAAATTAAACTCTAAAGAGACCTCCTTGTTGAATGTCTTTTCAGAGATCGAGAAAGCGACAAATTTTAAGTTTGTATACACCAACAAGGAGATCCAAAATTTGGGTAAAGTAACCTTGAGTGGAGGAGAGCAGACTTTGTATGATGTATTGGTTTCTATCTCCAAACAAACTCAATTGGAGTTTAAACAAGTCAATCAAAACATCAACGTCAAGAAATCCGACAATATCAATCCCAATGCAGATCGGGTCAGCGTGTCCGAAGCAATGGACAAAACCGTGACGGGTAAAGTGCTGGACGAAAACAACCAGCCCCTTCCTGGAGCGACGGTTTTGGTCGAGGGTACCACCTTGGGTACGGTGACGGATATTGAGGGAAATTACACCTTGACGGTACCGGATGATGCTACTCTGTCCTTTTCGTACATCGGGTACACTCCCAAGAGCGTAGTCGTGGGACAACAGTCCGTCATCAACGTGACATTGGACGTCGACTCCACCTCTCTCGAGGAGATTCTTGTTATTGGATATGGTACGGTGAAAAAGTCTGATTTGACAGGTTCAGTTGGCCAAGTCGGTGCGGAATCCCTTGCCGAGAGACCATCCCCATCACTAAATCAGGCATTGTCCGGAAGAGTATCCGGCGTACAAGTCAATACCAACTCAGGACGACCGGGAGGAAGAACTACTGTGAGAATCAGGGGTTTCAGCTCCATCAACTCTTCCAACAACCCGCTCTACGTGGTGGATGGGGTCATGCTCCCCATGGGTAACCAGGAACAGGCCAGCAACGCCATCGACTACATCAATCCCAACGACATCGTCTCCGTCGAAGTGCTGAAAGACGCCTCATCGACTGCGATTTACGGTTCGCGGGGTGCAAACGGGGTAATCTTGGTGACGACCAAAAAAGGCAAATCCGGCGAAGGCACAGTGACCTACAATGTCGACGTCAGTGTCCCTGTAATCGGTCCCAACAGACCTGAAGTGCTGAATGCAAAAGAATACCTCGCAGTGGAAGACCTCGCTTGGGCAAATATGGAGAAATATGATCCAGTAGGATGGGCGGCCGGAAAATGGGCTTATCTCAACCCTGCTTTGAGAAGAACGGATCCGAGAATCTTCGATGCAAATCAGCAGCCGCTCTACGACACCGACTGGCTGAAGGAGACCACCCAAAACAGTCTTTCCCAAAATCACCAGTTGGGATTCCAAGGAGGAAATGAGCGTACCACCTACTCCCTCTCCATGGGTTTCAGAGACGATCAGGGTCTGATCAAGACTTCTTACATGAAGCGCTATTCTGGCCGATTTACCATTGATGATCAGGTTAAAAAATGGCTGAAAGTCGGTGGTACCTTGAACTACAACAACCAGTCCGAGAACCTGGTGGATACCGGTGACGCAGTAGCTAGACAGATCGTGGAGGACTTCCCATTCCTTCCAGTGAAGTATGAGGATGGAACTTTCGCAAACAACAGGGATTATCCCTATGCCGAAGGTACCATGAGCTCCATGCACAGACTGTATGGTACTAAGTACATTTTGAACACACAGACCACCGTGGGTAGCGTCTATACTAACATCAAATTTGCCGAAGGGCTGGAGATGAAGACGGTGTTGGGTGTCAATGTGATGACTCAGGAAAGAAACCAGTCCCAGACGAGAACCTTGGCGATTTCCCAAAATGGTACTGCGGCCAAGGCAATGAGAAAGGAGACTTTCTGGTCTTTGGAAAATTACCTGACCTACAACAAGGTCTTTGCGGAGCGCCATGGATTGACGGCGATGTTGGGGATCTCTTGGCAGGAAACGGCTTTCACTTCCATGTCTGCGAGTGTTCAGAACTTCTCCACCGACTATTTCACCTTCAATAACCTCGGCGCGGGCAGCCAGCTGCCGGCAGTTGGTTCCAATGCATCGAGCTTCGCGATGAGCTCTTACTTCGCCAGGGTCAATTACAGTCTGGACAATAAGTACCTGGTCACTTTCACGGGGAGAGCTGACGGATCTTCCAAATTCGGAGAAAACAACAAGTACGCATTCTTCCCCTCTGCTGCAGTGGCTTGGAAAGTCTCTGAAGAAAATTTCATGAGCTCCAGCTCGACGATTTCCAATTTGAAATTGAGGTCCAGCTATGGATTGACAGGTAACTCGGAGATTCCTCCTTATTCCTCCCTTTCCTTGCTTAGCTCTAATTATGCCGCCATCTACAACGAAACCAGAGTGGGCGGAACCGGCCTTAACAGGCTGTCAAACCCAGATCTGAGATGGGAGAAAACGGCACAGTTTGACTTTGGAATTGAACTAGGCTTGTTCCAAAACAGAATTGCGATGGAGCTGGATCTATACTACAGAAAGACCACGGATATGCTGTTGGATGCTCCGGTACCAAGAACAAGTGGATACTCTGTAATCCGAAGCAACGTGGGATCCATGGAGAACAAAGGGATCGAGTTTAACCTGAACACGGTGAACGTGGAGAAGGAACACTTCCTATGGAACACCACCTTCATGGTTTCTGCCAACAGAAATAAGGTGTTATCCCTCGCAACTCCTGCGGATATCTTCGGAGTTGGTGGTCCCAACTTCACCAACCAAACCAACATCATCCGTGTGGGCGAGCCGGTCGGGTCTTTCTGGGGTTTGGTGAGAGAAGGTACTTGGAGCGAAGCCGAAAGAGCTGAAGCCGCGGAGTTTGTAAGCTATAGAAATGGCTTGACCATGCTTCCTGGAGATATCAAGTATCTCGATGTCAACGGGGACAAAGCGATCAACGATTCGGACAGGATGATTATTGGTAATGGATCTCCCGATTTCTGGGGCTCATTCATCAACAACTTCCGGTTCAAAAACTGGGATATGACCGTGGATCTGGCTTATTCTGTAGGAAATGACATCTTGGACATGACGCTCCACCCAAGCGAAGATCGCCAGGCCTTGGCAAACAGCTACAAATCTGTACTAACTGCCTGGACGCCGGAAAATCAAAATTCTCCTATTGCGGAAATCCGGGATACAAGGGCGGGCTATGTTACCAACGTGGATTCCCATTGGGTAAAGGATGGGTCTTTCCTGAGAGGCCGAAACCTGCTGTTGGGTTACACCTTCCCGACTGAAATTGCCAATAGGATCAAGCTGTCAAGATTGAGGGCTTATACTACCGTTCAGAATTTCTTCCTGGTAGTAGGTGATGATGTGGTAGGGGACCCAGAGCAGACGCCTATTCGGGGTGGTGACGGAAACAACGTGTTTTCCCAAGGTATGATCTGGCATGGTTACCCCAAGCCGACTACTTTCTTGCTTGGTCTTCAAGTTACCCTGTAATCCTGTTTTACTTAAAGAGATTTAAAAATGAAATATACCAGATTTTATAAAGCATTTATTATGCTCTTTGCGGGAGTGACTATGGCTGGGATGATAGGCTGTTCCGATTTTCTTGAGGAGCAGGATCCCTCAAACTTGACTCCCGATAGCTACTATACTATCCCTGACCATGCTGAATCGGCCCTAGCGGCGGTTTATGCGGACACTCGCTTCATCGGCGGTGACGGCGGGATATTTTCCTCCACTTGGCAGTTGCTGGAGGCGCCTACGGGTACCTCGACCACTGAGACCGCACAAAACTCAGATCTAAACAACTTGTACGGACTCGTGTATGACGGAAGAACCCAGCATGTCATCAACTATTGGAACGGACTCTATCGCGTGATCGCCAATGCCAACTTGGTTTTGGATAAGGTGCCGGGTATCACTCCTATGGATGAAGCCCAAAAGAAAAAGGTATTGGGCGAGGCGAGATTTTTGAGAGCATGGGCCTATTTCTATTTGGTGAGGCTTTGGGGAGATGTTCCTTTGATCACGATGCCACAGACAGCGGCATCGGAGGATTTCCGACCAGCACCTGCGTCCAAAGAGACGGTATACGACCTTATCGTGGAAGATCTCAAAACTGCCGAGGCAGCTGGCCTTCCCTGGACAGACGTCAGTGGGCGTGCGAGTCTAGCGGCAACCAAATCTCTGCTTTCCCAGGTTTATCTCACCATGGCTGGATTTCCGCTGAGCAAAGGAGCTTCCCACTACCAGCTGGCAGCTGAGAAATCCGAGGAAGTGATCAATTACTCTCTTGCCAATCCTCTGGCTATTAATCTGTTTCCGGATTACTTGACGATGCACAATGAAGATTTTGACAATAGGATCGAGCATATCTTCATGCTTCAGTATAATGTCGTAGTTGCCGGAAATCCGATGAATAACATGTTCCCGAACTTCAAGCCGGTAACGTTCGCAGGTCCATCCGGTACAGGAAGCACCGTGCCTACCGTCGAGTTTTATGAGTCCTATGAAGACGGGGATCTGAGGGCCAAAAATCAGGAAGGCTTCTTCTATACCAGCTACTATACCAATGGAAGCGGTGCGCCTTTTGACCTCGGAGCTCCCTATATTTTCAAGCACTTCAATCAAACTGCGCTTGGCAAAGAGGGCGTCCCAGGTACGAGGAACAACAACTTGAACGTCCCGCTGATCCGTTTTGCGGAGGTTCTGCTGATCTATGCTGAGGCTCAAAATGAAATAGGAGGACCCAATGCCTTGGCCTACGAGAGCATGAAAAGAATCCGTGACCGGGCCAAATTGTCTACGCCTGCCATGGGTACCTACACCAAGGACACCTTTCGAGAGGCTGTTTGGAGAGAGAGATGGCATGAGCTCTGCTACGAGCAGATCACCTGGTTTGATATGCTGCGTTTGCGCAAAGTCTACAACGAGCTGACCAACGGTTTTGACGATTTTGTTGGCCACGTCAATCAGAGTTCCAACGAGACACTACAGTCCAAGCACCTCCTGATGCCTTATCCGCTTCCGGAGATGCAAAACAATCCCAACCTACAGCCGCAGAATCCCGGCTACTAAATTGGAGATGCCTTTTGGCATACTTTGAACCTAAACCTAACCCCCCGGTTGATTCCATCAATCGGGGAGTTAGGATTTGTTTTCAATAAACCCACTAACCCTATTCATTTGGAAAACACAACTCAGGGTAGTACCAGAAGGAAATTTCTGGCAACTGCCGCATCCCTGATCGCTGCCCCTCTTTTCTTGGATATCCCCGTTTTGGCTGCCAAACCCTACGCCAAGCTCAGGCATGTATCCATCGGCGTCGGGGGAATGGGCCGTCACGATTTGCAACGCTTCATCGCCCACCCTGATGTCGAGATTGTTGCGATATGCGATGTCGATGAAGAGCGGCTGCAAAAGGCTGGGGAACTGGTTCCCAATGCCAGACAATACAAGGATTGGAGAAAGCTGTTGAAAGAGGAAGCCAAAAACTTTGACTCGATCAACGTAAGTGTTCCCGATCACAACCACTTTGCTGTCGCGTTTTCGGCAATCAAAATGGGAAAGCATGTCTATTGCCAAAAGCCCATGTGCCATGATGTCGCCGAAATCCGAAAGCTCACTGAGGCTGCGGTAGAGGCAGGCATTGTGAGCCAGCTGGGCACTCAGCATGCCTCGGGAAAGGGAGACCGGACTGCTGTACAGTGGATCAAGGAAGGCCATATAGGAAAAATCAAGAAAGTATACCTCTGTTCCAATAGACCAGGAGCGACCGAGGCTTATCGGTTCCCTGGCCCACGTCCAGAGGGAGAGGAAACTCCCCCAGCCACCCTGGACTGGGACCTATGGACTGGCACGGCACCGCTTCGCCCGTATCATCATACCATCTATCACCCTTCCAAGTGGAGGGCTTGGCAGGATTTCGGCACGGGATGGTCAGGTGATATTGGCTGCCATATTTTCGATGCGGTGTGGAAAGGGATGGCGCTCGGTGCACCGGTTTCGGTGCATGCAAGAGTCCAAGAATCTTGGGAAAATTCTCCCGAAAGGAGAGCCGATACTTGGCCGCAAAGCAACCACATCACCTGGGTGTTTCCCGGCAATAAGATGACGGAAGACGCAGAGTTGACCGTCGAGTGGTTTGACGGGGAATTCTATCCACCAGAGGAAGTTCGGTCTTTGTTTTCGCTGAGTGACTACCCAGCTGAGTCGGCTATGCTAGTCGGCACAGAGGGAGCCTTGCTGATACCGCATACCAAGATGCCGGTTTTGCTTCCCCAAAGTAAGTTTCAGGGCATAGCTTATCCCGAAATGGTGGAAAGGGACCATTACCACCATTTCGTGGATGCTTGCTTAGGCAAGACCAAGACGGAAAGCCACTTCGCACAGTCGGGGCCTATGACCGAAGCGATCATTCTTGGCACCGTTGCGATCAGAGTGCCCCAAACGACGCTGGAATGGAACTCCACAAAAATGAAAATTCCCAACCATCCCGACGCGGAAAAACTTTTGAGCAGAAAATACAGGGACGGTTGGAAAGTTTGAGAAAATTGAGTTAGCCTGTTTCAGAATTAAGCGAGTATTCTTTTGGGACTCTTCCCGGAGAAACCAACAAAACCTTATAATCTTAAGTAACATGAGTTTTCAGATAAAACCAAGCAAGGATTCTTATGATGTGATCATCGTCGGCTCCGGAGCGGGAGGGGGAATGGCCACCAAGATTCTGGCCGAGGCCGGACTATCGGTAGCAGTCGTGGAAGCAGGCGGAGATTGGGATCCTGCCAAGGAAGAGGATAGAACCCAGCTGAGATTCCCTTGGGAGTCTCCCCGCCGAGGTGCCAGTACTCAAATTAGACCCTTTGGAGATTTTGACGCCGCCATCGGTGGCTGGGAAATGGAGGACGAGCCCTATACCCGTAAAGATGGAACAAAATTCGATTGGTTTCGCTCCCGAATGCTCGGAGGCAGAACCAACCACTGGGGTAGAATTTCCCTCCGCTTTGGCCCAGACGATTTCAAGAGAAAAAGTATAGACGGCTTGGGCGACAACTGGCCAATCGGCTACGACGATGTCAAGCCTTATTACGACAAAGTGGATAAATTGATCGGGGTATTTGGATCCAAAGAAGGAATGAGAAACGAGCCTGACGGCAATTTTCTCCCTCCTCCAAAGCCTAGACTCCACGAGATGTTTTTGATGAAGGGGGCCAAGAAAGTCAACATTCCCATCATTCCAGCCCGTCTTTCCATTCTCACCAAGCCCATCAACAAAGAACGCGGTGTATGCTTCTTTTGCAGGCAGTGTAATCGCGGCTGCCAGGCCTATGCGGATTTCTCGGCAAGTACAGTATTGGTAAAACCTGCGATGAAATCGGGTCAGGTGGATCTCTTCACTCATTGCATGGTCAGAAAGGTGACCTCCGACGAATCCGGTTTGGCCACTGGAGTTTCTTACGTGGACAAGCGGGATATGCAGGAGTATAAGCTCAAGGGTAGGATCGTTGTGCTGGGCGCCTCGGCTTGCGAGTCCGCCCGAATCATGCTGAACTCAAAATCCAAAGTCCATCCGGATGGCATCGGCAACTCCAGCGGGATGCTGGGCCGGTATCTGCACGACTCCACCGGAGCTTCAAGATCTGGCATTATCCCCGATCTGATGAATCGGAAGCGCTACAATGAGGACGGTGTTGGCGGCATGCACGTCTACACCCCTTGGTGGTTGGACAACAAAAAGCTGGACTTCGCCAGAGGGTATCACATCGAATTTGGTGGGGGATTGGGTATGCCTTCCTATGGCTTTGGCTCCAACATGGACGTGATGAGACAGCACATCGTCGACGAATTTGGGAGCCCAAACCAAAACGGGGGCTACGGTGAAGGACTGAAAAAGGACATCCGAACACTCTACGGTGCCACAGTTGGAATGTCAGGCCGCGGTGAAAGTGTACCGCAATACGACAACTATTGCGAAATCGATCCGAACACGGTGGACAAGTTCGGCATTCCTGTTTTGAGATTCCACTACAAATGGACCGACAATGAGATCAAGCAAGCCAAACACATGCAGGATACCTTTGAGGAGCTGCTTTTGGCGTCTGGCGCAAAACTCCTTGGCAACAAGCCGGGTCCGGAAACCCAGTATGGGCTGGCTGCACCGGGACGGATCATCCACGAAGTCGGCACGACCCGCATGGGAAGTGATGCCGCCACCTCGGTGCTGAACTCCAACTGCCAAGCCCACGACTGCAAAAACCTCTTTGTGGTAGATGCAGGGCCTTTCGTCTCCCAAGCTGACAAGAACCCCACTTGGACCATTTTGGCGCTTTCGTGGAGAACGTCGGACTTTATCATCAACGAAATGAAAAGCAAAAACCTCTAAGCATCATGAACAGAAGAGAAAACCTAAAGCTTTTATTTGCGGGATCCCTAGGGACAGGCTTGCTCATGACAGCATGCAGTCCGGAGGAAAAGGCGGCTGAACTTTCCCCAAAGATCGCCGGCACGCCCGGTGGAAGAATCCCCGAAGAGATCGAAAGGGATAATTCCCTGCTTTCTGACAAATTTTTCACGGAGGAGGAGTTAGCCCTAGTGACCGTTTTGGTGGATATTGTGATTCCAAAAGACACGGTATCCGGGAGCGCCTCGGAGGCCAAAGTCCCCGAGTATATCGAGTTTATGATGAAGGATCAGCCAGGAAACCAGACTGCCTTCAGAGGTGGGCTGATGTGGGTAAACCTTCAGGCAAACGAACGCTTTTTCAAGCCTTTTGTGGAGTTGTCGGAGAGTCAGCGCATGGAAATCATCGACGAAATCGCATGGCCTGACAAGGCGGCGAAAGGGTCGGAACCTGGAGTCAAGTTTTTCAACCTCCTTAGAAACATGACCGTGTCTGGGTTTTACACGACGGAGATGGGGTTCAAGGACATTGGCTATGTAGGCAATACACCCAATGTTTGGGACGGCGTCTCCCAGGAGGTCATGGACCAATACGGACTTGCACTTGATGAGAAATACTTGAACGTTTATCTTACTCCAGAGGGAAGGGGCAGTATTGCGACCTGGGATGATCAGGGGAATCTTATCTCCTGATTCAAAAAAACTCTGAGGAGAACACTTGACCGGAAGGGATTGAGGCCTTGTTGAAATTTGGTTCAGCAGGGCCTTTTTCTATTTCGATCCAAAGGTTGTCCTTTTCCGCTCGTTTCGGCATTTTTTTGTCGAAAACCCGAACTATTTGACTTTTATTCAGGTATCTATATCGCAGCACCACTTCATATTGTCTGCCTTACCTATGACCGATACCCCTCACTCCGCACATTTGGATTTTCAGCTACTTTTTGATCAATGGGAAAGACGGGCTGATGTGTCCAAGGCAGACACCTGCCTCTATCGAGATCTCATCAACAGGATCAAGGGATTTCCGGATTTGAACCAAAGTCCGGTTGATCCGGAAGCTTTGAAAAAGGAGGGGAATTTCCTCGGCTTCGGTCTCATTCTCGGCTCTCTGTTTCCGATGTCGGGCCAGGAGGAAAAAAGGATTTTGGCGCTTTCGGCGCCTTTTGACATGCAGCCGATCTATTCCACTCCAGCTTTCAAAGAGCTTTTTCTAAACGAGGACTGTTCGATCAAGATCCCGGAAAACCTGGACGTTAACCGGATCAATTTCGGCAAAATGCTGAACATGTATAGCCGGATTTTGGATCAGGTCTATGGCATCAAGATGAACCAAGGACATCCCTTGGTATTCCAGTACCGTGCACCAAACGGAATCAACAGGCACTTTCAGATTCGGATGAACTTCCAGTATGTGAAGGTGATCGCCAAGGGGCCCTTGCCGAATATCCACGACAAAAACCAAATATGTACCAGCACCAGTCCCGACCACTATGATTTGGAGAATTGGAAAAAGATCCTGCCTTTGAGTTTGTTTGAGTTTCGGGGATTTTTGCTGCTGGAGGCCGACGAAATCACCGTGTCCCAAAGCGTAGCGACGCTCAACGAGGCGGTACTCAATCAGGAGGAAATATCCCCGAGGGAGTTTGCGGACGTGGTCGAAGATTCGGTAAAGTCACTGATTGGAATTTCCGATATCAAGGTCGGTTTGGCCTCTCTACAACAGGTGAAGGGAAAGTTGGTTTTCTCCAAAAATCGCCTTGCCAATAGCTACATTCTCAAGATGCTCTGTGAGGACAGGAGCGATGTGCCCTACACCGGCGTTATTAATTTCCTCTCTGCAATCCAAAAGCCGGTGCTGCTGAATGAACTTTCAGCCGAAAATCCTGAAAGCAAATTCATGTCCAAGGTCGTCGAATTGGGGGTGAAGGAGGTAATCCTATATCCCCTGAAGTACAAGGGCAATCTGGTTGGCTTGCTGGAGATTTGTTCGCTGCGGCAAAACGCCTTTGAGCCCATCATGCTCCATCATCTGGACATGCTGGCGCCATCCCTTTCCATCGCCTTTAACAAGCAGGCGGAGCTGCTGGACTCCAAGATCAAGTCCATCATTCGCAAGAAATTTACCGCTATCCATCCGGTGGTGGAGTGGAAGTTTGACGAGATAGCACTGGACTATGTGTTGGACGAGGAGCAGGGCAAAACTCCGGAGATTCCGCCAATCAATTTTCAGGAGGTCTTTCCGCTGTACGCGGCGGTGGATGTGAAAAACTCGTCCCAGGAGCGAAACAACGCGATCCAGCGTGACCTTTTAATCCAGCTCGGATTGGCCAAAAATGTACTTGAAAAAGCTAGGACGCTGCACTATTTGCCGCTTTTGGACCGAATGCTGGAGAAGATCGGGGAGTTTGAGCGTAGGATTCAGCTCATTCTTGCCAGTGAGGAAGAGGTGAGAATCACCGAGTTTTTCATGCTAGAGTTTGAACCCACATTTAAACACCTGAGCGAAACTTACCCCGAATTGCTGCCCTCCGTGCAGGAGTATTTTCAGGCCGTGGATCCGCAGATTGGTGTCGTGTATATCCACAGAAAAGCCTTTGAGGAAAGCCTGAAAGAGATCAATCTCCTCGTCGGACAGTATCTGGATCGGGAGGAGACCAAGATTCAGCAGATGTTTCCGCATTATTTCGAAAAATTCAAGACCGACGGCATAGAATATAACATCTACATCGGCCAATCTTTGGTGAAAGACAGGGTTTTTGACCCCATCTATCTCAAAAACCTGAGACTGTGGCAGCTGCAAACTTTGATAGATATTGTGAATTTGGTGGAGGAGAAGTCCCCTTCTTTGGATGTTAGCCTGCAAACCACACAGTTGATTTTGGCGCACAGCAATCCCCTGACTATCAGCTTCCGTATCGACGAGCGAAAGTTTGACGTCGAGGGAGCCTATAACATCCGCTACGAAATCATCAAAAAGCGGATCGATAAAGCCTTGATCAAAGGGACAAATGAGCGCTTGGTACAGCCAGGAAAGATTGCCATCGTGTATTCCCAACCCAAGGATGCCAAAGAATACTTGGACTTTATCCAATTTTTCCAAAACAGGCAGCTTCTGAAGGAAAGTGTAGAAGAGCTTGAGCTGGACGACATGCAGGGAGTGCATGGACTGAAGGCGATCAGGGTAGCGGTGGTGCCCAAAAAGAACCTGAACCAGGAGGGTGCCTCAGAACTGGTACCCGAAAGTGAAGAAAGGTAAGATTTCCTCTCTGGTAAATCCAACGGAAATAGTCGCTACGATCTGGCTGATTGGCGCGAGCCAAATCCCTCCGCCGAGTGAATTATGCCAGGTGTTGGAGTCTTCTCCTTTTAGCCACACCCGTCCCATGTCATAAAATCCAATAACCCCCACCGTAGCGGGGATAACGGGATTTTGAAGATTGAAGAGCTGGAGACGGAATTCGAGATTGTTGTAAAAGACCGCGTCTCCATTGTATCTATATCTGCGAAAACCCCTGAGATTTTCCATTCCGCCCAAGATCTGGCCTTGGAAATATTCATAGCTCCCAAAATTTTTGCCCGCACCAGTTCTAAATGCCCAGACCATTTTCGAAGGGTACTTGAAAGCCCAGTAAAGTCTCAGTTCGGCTTCGGCTGAGGTGTAGTCCTGTGCATATTTATTGACGCCCTCGAAGTGTTGGATTTGCTGTCGAAAATAGAAGCCACGAGTCGGCATTTTCAGATTGTCTCGCTTGTCAAACTCCAAAATGGCGGTGGCACCGGCATAAAACTTGGCTTGGTCGAGCTGCTCTTGGTTTACGTCGCTGTCTGGGGAGGTGATGAAGTTGTCTTGATTGTCATCTGCATCAAATCTGTAGACCTGGTAGCTTGGGCCTATGGCGAAGCGACCCACGTCACCCAGCTGTTTTTGCAGGCCGGTGCTCAGCTCATACCAGCTGAACCGAGAACGATAGTAGTTGATGTTGTGCTCTTCCCGGTCAAAGACACTTTCATTTCCTGCCCCAAAATAGTTGAAGACGTAGTCTGGAGCTTTTACATCGGCCAACCATACGAGATCCCAGCTTTTCACCAAGTCCACTGCACGTCCTTTATACTCCAGGTTGAAGGCTCCTGTCTTCACCGCGTAGTTGCCTGTCAGCGTATGCATGGAAGCGTAAGGCTTCTTTTTGAAGCCATGGTTTTCCCAAAGAACCCCTGCTCCCAGAAATATCCCGTCGTCTTTGTTGTATTCCACGGAAGCCAGAGGCATGACTTTGTCGTACTTGAACGCCATACGGTCATAGCTGAGGTAGTCTGGGCTGGGAGCTTGAATGATCCGCAGGTTATCCCCGGAGTAGGGAGCGGACTTCTTTTTGGGCACGTACACCCGGTGTTTTTTTCCGCTGAGGTTGGCGGAGTCTACAAGTTCTTTTTTGCCTTCCCCAGGAATCACCCGGACTAGAATTTCGTTTTTGCCCTCGCCTTCCCAGAGAAACCGATCGTCGCCCTTTAGGCCATAGAGTCGGATTTCGTCTGTTTCACTCGGGCTGAAAGTCCGATTGTAGATCCTTTGTTCGAGCTTTCCGTCTTTGTTGATCTTGCGTACTTCCACGTCTATTTTTCCGTCGGGCAGATGCCGGATTTGAAACTCCTCATTTTTGTTGGAGCCGACCACATCCACCCCCTCTGCCAAGAAATCATAGTATTCCAAGGCTTTTTCCCTCAACCAGTTTTTTCTGGCCAAAAGCTTCGCCTCGATCACCGGGCCGTCTTTTTCCGCAATTGCCTGCGGCCAGTCTTCAAACGCTCCTCTGATGGTCTCCTCGTTCAGCAGGGGAAGCAACTCGTCAATTTCTTGCTCCCAGTCCTCCCGGTCCAAATCCGTCATAAAGCTGCGGTCAAAATATCGCCCGTTGAACATAAAGCCGTTCACGTTTTTCAGCTCGTATCCAAATCCCTGGAATTTTGGGTTGGCCCACTTGCGGCTTGCTATTTTTGGGAAAAAGCCTTCGTTTACAAAAAATGCCTGATCCCGGTCTCTCGGCATGGGACTGAATTCAAGGCCATTTTTTCCCTTGACTCCCACCCATCTCCATTGGTCGTCGTGCCTGTCCCAGTCTGCAATCCACAGGTCAAAAAGCCTTGCTTTCAAAACATCCTTTTGCTTGACTTCATGGTCATTGTCCTTCTGGAGCTCTTTCAGCATCTTGTCGGTACTGTAGAACTCCACCTTTTCGGAGATCCCTGCGGGGGCGACCTCCCTTTCTTCAAAAAGATAGAGTGCATTCCCAAAATCCTCTCGGAACACGCCCAAAAGCGGGTCGTCGGGTAGATGGACTATACGTGGATTGGTATGGGGAATCCCCGCATCCTCTGCCAGTCGTGCCACGGCCAGAGCCGAATAAGGGTGGGAGGCGGAGATCTGGTCTTGGACTATGTCTTTGGCGATCGTCTGCCGGATAGGTGCAGGGATTGCATTTTCCGGGTATTTGTTGACGGACCTGAGTACAAATTCATTTTCGTTAGGATTTTCCGTCCGGAGAGATTTGGTCTGCATCCCACCGCCCCGCTGGGTGATGTTTAGCCCGCCTTTTTCCTTGGTAAGGTCAAGTGTGGGAAAAGTAGCCGGAATAGCCCAGGTGTCGCGGTAGTTAGTGCCGAAGAAAGCCTGGTGAAGTTTCCCTTTTTGGTATTGGAGAGAAATCGGCTCGGTGACGCTAGCTGGTATGTTTCTCTCAAATAGACGCAGTTCTTCCTCGGCGAGGGCGAAAGGTCTGATGAGCTCCGATTGAAAGAGCGGTTTCTCTTCGCTGGGGGCAAGGAAGCTCAGTTCGACTCGGTGGTTTTCGTAGAAATCCAAGTAAGCGTAGCCTGGGTTATTGTAGGTGAACTCGGCTGGGTTATTCTTTTTGATAAAGGTGTCTTTTGCTCCGGAGCCCGATACGATGTAGTGCTTGCTCCCTTCTTGGGTGTAGAAAAGTCCATGCTCATGTCCAGCCACTTGGATCACGTGTGGATGGATGGCAAAGATCCGCTCCAAGGCGCCAATGAATGCCTGGTATTTGGGATGAGGGACATCTTGTATATCGCCGAACAGGGTTCTGTACAAGGGGTAGATCGAACCGAGAATAGGAAGGGGGAGGTAGAGGTTCTTTTTCGCGGCGGTAAGCGGAAATAGGTGGTCTTTCCAGCTGTAAGCACCATTGTGGGGGCCATAGGTCCGCATCGGGTGATGCATCGCAAAAAGAACGATTTTGTCTTGGTTTTCTTCCAGCAAATAGGAGATCGCGGCGACTATTTCTTCCTCGGTTTTATACTCACAGTCAGAGTCCGTTCCGGGCTTGTCGTTGGAGTGAAACCACCATTGACTGTCCAGGGTGATCAAAAGCGTATGGTCATCCAGCCCAATGGCCTGGGGACCGGGGCAGGCGTTTTCTGGCACCCAGTGGACTTTGTCTTTGGGAAAGTTTTCCGACACAAATTCCTCAGCTCTTAGAATAGCGTTCCATCCATCGGATTTCCCCTTTTCCCAGTCGTGATTGCCGGGTACCATCCAGATTTCGCCTGGAAGTTCCTCCCAAAGACCCAACTGGGCTTGAAGGATTTTTTCGGATTCGGCCCTGTTGGAAGCATCTTTGGGAGGCAGTCCCAGCGGGTAGACGTTATCGCCGAGGTAGATCAGGTGAGTTTTGACCTTGGGGGCTTGGCCAAGCCTGGATCTAAGGTCTTCCACGACCGGGTGATGTCCGTTTTCCATCTCTCCGGCGTCACCGATGAGATAGATCCGCATCTTCAGCAGGGAGTCCTGGGCATGCGCCGAAAAATAAGTGAGCGACAAGATGGCCAGTAAAAGAAAGGGCCTCATGGCTGATAGTTGAATATGAGAAGATTTGCTCGGCCGTCCCTAGCCTCATTGGAGATGTAGAGCGTCCCGTCGGGCGAGAAGGTGATCCCCTCCGGCTGCTTGAAGAGCGAAGGGTGGAGCAGATGGATTGTTTTTGGTTTCAGTGTTTTGTCCAAGGTCATGAGCCACTTTCCGGTTGAAGAAATCAAAAAGTACTCTTGGGTTAGCGGATGCACAGCCGCTGCAGAGGGTTGGATTTTCAGTTTATCCAGTGCACTATTAGCTATCAAGCCTTTGAGCTGGCTCTTTTCTATTTTTCCGGCAGGCAGTGAATCAAATTTCATCGTTCCGAGGTCAAACTTGAAAAATGAGGATCTGCTAGGATCCTCGTCCCATTCACAGACTTTACAAAAAACCCAAATAAATGGTTCGTCAATATCCGTGACTATAGCCTCCAAATCGCGGCTTTCCGCGATTGGAAAGTCAAAAATCACGGTATGGCTATCTTTTTCCCTAAAATCGACAACTTGGTAAAGATTGCCGTTGCTTCTCAGTACCCAGGCTGTGTCGTTTCTGACGAGGATGTCTTCTATATCCCGATTTTTTTCAAACTTCTTTTTCTTAAGGATCTTACCTGTCTCAGGATCTGTCCTGTAGATGATTGAGGATTCGTCTTCGATTGCCAGGAGTTCATTTTCATGCCAAGCAATTCCGGAGATTTCCTCTAGATCCTCCGACAGTAGTACCCGTGTCACTCGTTCGGTGGAATATCCATCCGGTAGCGTAAACTCCGGTCTCGTGCTCCCGGAGCTATTGTCGCAGGATTCAAAAAGTGCCAGCAGAAAAATGAGGAGTGGATATCGCATCGTTTTTAGATCAGAACCAATTATCTTCCTAGCTGCATGTAAAAGTTAAACCAAGCGAAGTGAATATCCTATCAGAAAAATTCGAGGGCTGGATTCGTGAGATGTTTGCAAAGAAACAAAGGCTGGAGATGTGCTACCATAACCTAGACCATACTACCTATATGGTCAGGAAAGTTAGGGAAATCGGAGAGTTCTACAAATTTAACGAGGAAGAGCAGGAAGACCTGTTTTATGCAGCTTGGCTTCACGACGTGGGTTACTGGGATGGGGATGCAGCGGGACATGAGGCCCGTGGCGCAGAGATAGCGCAGGCAACACTTGCTGATTTCGGCCTGCCCCAACCCCGTATCGATCGCATCAAAAAGGCGATCCTCGCCACGCGGATGCCTCAGACTCCGTCGGATCTTTTTGAATCCATTATTTGCGATGCAGACCTCTATCACTTGGGGTCGGATTCCCTATACGAGCAGACATTGCTGCTGAAATGCGAGAAGGAAAAGAATGGATCGGGCCCCGTTGAACTGAAAGACTGGCTGATCGAATCCAGGGAATTTACCAAAAATCATCGCTACCACACCGACTATGCGCAGCGCTTCCTCGAACCTGCAAAGAAGGTCAATCTGAAATATCTCGACCTGAAAATCGCACAACTTGAATCCGAACATTCACACGACAAAGACAAGAAGAAGGATAAAAAGGAGAAAAAAGACAAGTCTAAGCCGGAACGTGGAGTGGAAACACTTTTTCGGGTAACATCAGCCAACCACATGGAGCTTTCGGCCATGGCAGATACCAAAGCCAATATCATGATCTCGGTCAATTCTATCATCATATCGATCGTGGTTACAATCCTGATCCGCAAGCTCGAGGAGTTTCCAAACTATACCATTCCGGCGATTTTGCTGATCAGCACTTGCTTGGTGGCCATGGTGTTCGCTATCCTTGCCACCCGTCCCAAGGTGACCAAAGGAGTGGTGACTAAAGAAGACATCGACAACAAGGAGGGAAACCTCCTCTATTTCGGGAATTTTTATCAGATGTCACTTCAGGACTACACCAGTGGGATGAATAGGATGCTGGGCGATGCGGACTATCTCTATGGTACCATGACCCGTGACATTTATTATTTGGGTAAGGTCTTGGGAAAGAAGTACATGATGCTGCGAAAGAGCTACAACGTGTTCATGTTTGGGTTTATCATCTCTGTCTTGGCCTTTCTGATTGCCAGCTTGTTATTCGAACCCCAGCAGTATTGAGTGATTGCGAAAATTCGAATGCCGATCTCCATGGTCAGCCGATCCAAAGTTTTTTTTGAGTGCCTGTAGCGTAAACGGTAACAGTATGCGTCTTGGGAGAAAATTAAGCAATGACCTCTGTTTTCAGGTTTTTCCTTCTGCTGTTTCTCTTCAGTTGCTCGACAGGCGACTCCGACGTGAATCCAGGTTTGGAGAACTCTTATCAGTTTATGGGCCAGGGATATCGGTTTACTGTGGATGCCGGGAAGTATCAGCGTCTGGATTTCAACCGCAAGGATCCTTCTCTCTGTCAGGTAAATTTCGAGATTACGAGTATTGCCAGAGTGGGAAATGAACTATCTCTCGAAGTTGAACGTCCTAAAGGCTGCACCGGAACCTACGAGCTGGTGTGGGATGGAATTTGGCAGGAATCTTCCCCACGCAGGATGCAGCTCTACCTCACCGGGCTGTTTGCCACTTGTGGAGGGGGCTCTGAGACAGAAGTAGATTTGATCAAGGTGGACTTGGAAAAGGCGCTTTTGGGCAACTCCAATGAGCTGTTTACCATATACCTCAGAGAGCATTGCAGTTTTCGCGATTTCAATTGTGTGGGAAACTGTGAACTGAAAATTTGAAAATACAGCATATAGCGTAAAGTTGATTTGAACTGGTCTGACCAAGAATTGATCGACGGTTGCAAACGTCGGTCGAGGAAACACGAGGAATTTTTTTTCAAAAAGTACTATGGCTATGTCATGGGGATCAGTCTGTCCTATTCAAAAAGCAGGGATTTGGCATTGGAGATCACCAATGACGCCTTTATGAAATGCTTTGATTCACTGAAAAAGATGAATGAAGCTCCCGCCCTCAAACCCTGGCTGAGACGGATCACAGTCAACACCGCAATAGATTACTACCGGAAGGACAAACGCTTTCAAAACCATCTGGAAGCGGATGGAGAGACTCCGGTATTTGATGAAGTGTACGCCCCGGACCAGTTGGCATTTGAGGACATCATCCGACTGCTCAAGCAGCTGCCCGAGGACCAACAACTGGTATTCAACCTCTACGAGGTCGAAGGATATAGTCATAGGGAGGTCGCCGAACGGCTCGAAATCACCGAAAGCTCCTCCCGGGTTTATCTGACGCGCGCAAAAACCAAGCTCCGTCAGTTGATTCAACAACACATGAAAGAATATGCAGGAAGATAAAACATCAAAATGGTTGGCTGCCGAGCTGCGAAAGCAGCAGGAAGAAAACCCTCTTCCTTACGAACTCGGCGCTTGGGAGGCATTTGAGGCGAAGCGTGACGCAATCGCCAGAAAAAAGAGAACCTATTGGATGTCGGGAATAGCAGCTGCCGTGGCCGTACTCTTAGTCGCCGGAGGATTGTGGCTGGCCCAGGAGACAAGCGGTCCTGGACTTCCCCAGCTTTCCGATCAAATCGCCTTGCAGGATAGTCCCTTAGAAAGTATTCCCTCGGCCGCCGAGCCCAGCGAAAAGAAATCAGAAACGGCCGGTGCAAGCGATTCGCCAGCGTCTGCCCCAATCCAAGAAATCGCGCCAGATCGTAAGTTAAATTTGACTCCCCAATCAAACCAGCAATCGGTCTCCAATCGAAGGGCCGAAGCTGATACGAGGGTAGGCGGGCAGCCCATAGTGAAGCCTGGCATATCGCTCGCCGAGCCCAAAAGAATCGAGGCCTTGGCAACCGTTGAAAATTCCAAGATCGAAGAAGAGCTGATCCACTCCTCTGGGCTGGAAACGATGATTGCGGCGGATCAAAAGGCAGAAGGTGAGACTATCACCCCAGCCGAGAAGAAAACGGATACGCAAGCTCTGGCTACGCTGCCGAAAGATCCCGAGCTAAGTGAGGAAGAGATCAAGGAAATTCTAGAGAAAAAATCATTTGCGAAAGTGGCCATGGGACTTTCCCCAGGTTTTGGCGCTTCTCAGGGTTCTGATCAGGCAACCGTAGGAACCAGTCTCGGACTAGGAGTGATGGTCGATATGGAAGTCACGAGCAAACTTGTCATGGGTTCGGGCCTTGCGGTCAATTACCTCAATCAGAGTAGCGAAAGCCAAAGCTATAACAGTCAGGCGGGAGCGTTCAACGCGGCTTCTGCTGTGACCGAAACCAATGAAATCACCCAGGTGCAGGTGGACATTCCGCTCTACGTCAAGTATCCGATCACCCGCAATCGGGCAATTTCGCTGCAGGCAGGATTTTCCAATCTCATTACCTTCAACCAAGCGGCAGTGCAAGAATCCTCTTACACCCGACAGGTAGCTGTCTTGGACGTCAATAGCGCCAATTCCTTCACGCTCAGGTCCGAGGCTGTCAGCCAATCACAGGACCTTTCGATGCCAAACCAAAAGTTTTACCCCCTCGCCACAGCCAATCTGGGAGTCAACATCCGTTTATTTGAGTCCAAAAAGACCAGCTATGAAGTAATGCCTTTTTACAACTATCCCTTGCAGGAGTTTTCAGGCTATGGGGAAAAACTCGGCATGTTCGGAGCCTCCTTCAAAGTCAACTTTGGGGTGATCCAAAAGAAAAAAACTGAAATAATAAACCAACGTGTAGCCAGCCAAGAGAGAACTTGGTTGGCTTTTTTTTTACGAAAAAATACCAAATCTTCATTTTCGGGCAGGGCTGGGTGATTTTCTCGGTTTCAAAGATTTGAGTTATCTTGATGCTTTACCTGTATTCGACATGAAGCGAATTCTATTACCCATTTTGGTTTGCCTCGCAGCGCTGACTTTTGCAAGAGAGGCACAGGCCCTTGATTTTTTGAACTGGCAATCTGTCAACCAAGGAGACGAAAAAAGGGATACTCTCGATGCAGTAGGATATCCGGTTTTTGGCAGCAGTGGGGACACACTTTTTCTGGTCTACTCCAGATTGGGATCCCTCACTCCCGAGGATAGGGCAAAAAGGATTAGCCAGAGAATCCAAAGCCTGGTCGAAAATGACCTGTATTCCTCGGATTCGCTTACGATAGAAGAAGTGGAAGGTGGCTTGGATGTCGTCTATAGCGATCAGATTATCATTACCATTTCTCCTAATGATACAGTATACTACCAGGCGCAGCCTCGTGAATTGGCTGAGCGCTGCAGGGCGGCCATAGACAGCTATGTGCGGGTATATCAGGATGAGCACAGACTCGGGACTTTGGCGATGCGGGTAGGGCTTGCCTTGGCGGCTCTGCTAACCGCCGTGGGCATTTTCTTTTTGGTGCAAGCCGGCTTTCGGAGGCTTGCTGCTTGGGTGTCGAGACAGGATCGGGTTTTCCGAAATTTGTCTTATCGCAACTATACCTACCTGACCAAAGAGCGGGAGCTGAGTTTGGTGCTCCAGTTTCTTGGTTTTTTCAAGTGGTTTTTGATCCTCCTTACGCTTTACCTCTTGCTTCCGGTCCTGTTTAGTATTTTTCCAGAGTCGAGAGACTGGTCCGAGGTGATCTTGGGATGGGTGCTCCAACCGATAAGAAAAGTGCTGCGCTCGATTTGGGAGTACTTGCCCAATCTCTTCAGCATTTTGGTCATCATTCTCTTTATGCGGTATCTGATCCGTTTTGTCAGATATGTGTTCAAGGAGATTGAGGACGAAAAGCTGGAAATCAATGGATTCCATGCGGACTGGGCCATGCCGACTTACAATATTGTCAGGTTTCTGCTTTTTGCCTTTACCCTGGTGCTGATCTTTCCCTATCTGCCCGGCTCGGATTCGCCGATTTTCAAGGGCGTTACGGTTTTTGTCGGAGTCCTCTTCTCTCTAGGTTCCTCCTCGGCCGTCACCAATATGATCGCGGGTTTGGTGATCACCTACATGCGGCCATTCAAGCCAGGCGACCGGATCAAGATCGCTGACGTAGCTGGTGATGTGATTGAAAAAACTTTGCTGGTTACCAGGATCAAGACCATAAAAAACGAGATCATCACTATTCCAAACGCCTCCGTTCTCACTGGCAACACTGTGAACTATTCCCTGCAGGCTGAGCAACAGGGATTGATCTTGCATACTACTATTACACTTGGCTACGATATTCCCTGGAGGAAAGTCCACCAAACTCTAGTGGATGCGGCACTTGCCACTGACTTTGTCGAGAAAGATCCCAAGCCCTTTGTGCTACAGACGAGTCTGGACGATTTTTATGTTTCCTACCAGCTCAATGCCTACACCAGACAAGCGAGCAAACAGGCCTTGGTATATTCTGAATTGCATAAAAACATCCAGGATTATTGCCGTGATCAGGATATTGAGATCATGTCGCCGCATTATCGCGCCAACCGGGACGGATCGGAGATTACAATTCCAAAGCCAGAGCAAGATGGTTGATTTCGCGCGAATGTCATCTTCTTATCGTGTAAGAACCATGCGAAAGGCAAGGAGGAGATTTGATTGAAAGGCAAAAAAATTCCGGAACCCTTAGCGAGTCCCGGAATCAAAAGCTTAAAAAATTGAGGCGTCTTTAATAGTTGATGAAGTTGGTGACGAGTTGGATGTCCAGCTTTTTGTCTCCCGTAGTTTCAGCTTGAAGTCCTCTGAGGATCAGCGTGTATACGCGGTTTCCTTTCATTTCCAGGGTTCCGGTTTGGATCAGCACCTCGTCGGTCTCAGTTGATTTTACTTTCAGGGTGACGTTTCCTGGAGTGATTTCTTCGAATTCTGAAACAGATTTGAAAGTGGATTCAGCCACAAGCGGAGTCGTGCTGCCGGAGATTTCCAAATACACGTTTTCAGAATCCGGTGAAAGGTGCACGAATCTCAATTGGGCTTTTTCCGCGCTGGGTTCCTCCCAAACGTCCTCGGCGATAACGGCGTCGATTCCTTCCAGCTCAGTAGCCACGAAAATGGAATACACGGAATCCGCTTTTAGCTCAAAGGTTTTTTCGAGCAGGGATGTTGCCGAGTTGAAAGCCGAAAAACGGAAATCACGATTCCCGGTGTAGTAAGCGCTGTATGGCAAAACCTGCGTATAGCCTAGGGGCTGCTGGGTCACCTGGTTTTGGTTGGCGTAGATGTTCATTGCCGGAGCCGAACTTGCCCCTTGATAGATGGAGACATAGGCGGCGGGAGGAAGCTCAGGAGACTCGATGTCGTCCATGCAGCTACTCAATACTAAGGAACTTGCGAGAATGCCGGCGGCGATTGCAAAACCTCTGCTGAATTTGAATTTGCTTTTGGAAATGATACTCATAAAGGGTTGGATTTAGATTTCAAACTTTCCCCCTAGACGGAGAGCAGATTTGATTCGCTTCAAGTTAAACCCAGGTTTTTATCCTTGATTATGCAATAGGATTTATTTCTGAGTCAAAAAGTGGTTAAATT
>CAZTJM010000071.1:0-22440 GCA_964613865.1 uncultured Limnohabitans sp.
AATGCGGCTGTATTCACTGTAAATGGCCTTCGACTCCGCTCAGGCTGACACAATCAGGCCTTTTGAGACAGCCTCTTTGCATGATTGATTTATGAAGTGCGATTTACGAGGCTTTCCCAGCATCAACAACCTCTCAATTTTGGATAGGTGTTGAAAGTTTTTCCTTGTCTTTGGTACCGGACATTGGACACCTGACTTCCTACTTTCCGGCTTCCCAACTTCCTCACTTCTCTTTATGCTTGACCGGCAGTTTCATAAAGATGTTTCTCACAGCCATTTTTAGATCAGATTCGAGGTCGGTTTCAAAGGAGATCTCTTCCTGGGCCCAGCCTCTCCAAATGAGCTTCCCTGTTTTGGGTTCATACATTTCTATGCTCAGCACACCTTCTTCATAATTGTACTGCGTAACCTGACCTCCTGAAACTGGCATTGCTCCACCGACATAGTAGCCCGGGCCGCCAAAGCCGACTCCCACGCTTACTGTTGGGGATTGGTTGTACTTCACCCGGTTTTCGATCTCCGTATCAAACTTGAAGACCGCATCTGGATTTTCCACGTCGAGCTTGAAGCCTTTTTTTACCAGTTCTTCGTTTGCTAGGTCCAGAATGTAGCGTGCGTAGCGATTTTGTCCCTCCTTATTTTCTTCGGCGATCTGTTCCAGATTTACCCAAGCATAGGTTTTATAGCTGTCCAATTCCACTCCTTTTGCCTTATAGGAATAGGTTTGCATGATGGAACCGCATGATGACAAGGCGGTGGACAGAAGTATGGCTGCAATGGTGTTTTTTAGCAGGTTCATTTTCAAGGTGATTTTGAGGGGATCCAAAAAATCAGAGGATGGCCAACGGCCATCCTCTGTTGTGTTAAGCTAAGTCGGGCATTAATTTCCCATAAAGACGTATCCAATATTGAAGGACAAATAAGACTGGGAAGAATCAAAATCTCCTGCGGCAAGTCCCATATTGTACTTCACTGCCAAGGATATCCCTGCATATCTGTTGAGAGAGTACATGAATCCCACCTGCGGGGCAAAGGCAAAACTCCACGCATCCTCCGTAAGTCTATAGATCCCCATATCTGTTGCCCTTTCGGTATAGATTGTACCCACTCCCAACCCTATAAAGGGATTCATATCTTCGCCTGGCTTCAAGTAGTAGTCAGTAGCTACCATCAAGGGGACGCTATTTACATAGCGATATTGCTTGCCTGAGATGGACTTGTTGTCCATCGTGTAGGTGTCAAACGGTCGCTCGTCATAGAAAACGTTCCAGCCGGAGTAGAATCCCACGCCAACATTGGGCTGTACCATCCTTCTATAGTCTATCGTAAATCCTCTGCCGCTGAAAGTGGACGCGTAGTCGCCCAGATCACCGGTGCCTAATCCCATGGAATACGATACGGTCGTCATGCTTTGCGAATTCGCGTTCCCAGCGAAAACCATGACCAAAAATGCGGCTATAATTAGAAATTTTTTCATCGCTATAAAGTTGATTAGTTGGTCTTCAGATAAGGGGACTGTTCAAATGCCTGATTAATCGCATCCGTTATTCTGGTGACGTTGTTTGCTCCGGAAGCAAGGCCATTTCCGATCATCATCCAAGCCACGGGCGCTCTGTCCACGGGATTATCTACATTTGGATCGGCCATATTGATGACCATTGATCCTGTAGTGACGCTCGAGATGGTGTAATACGGAGGATAATACCAACCCCAACCCGGATACCATCCGCCCCACCACCAGTCATACCAGTAGCTATAGAAATAGGTTGTGTTTTTGAAAGCTGCGGGAGTAAGTACCACATCTGGGCTGGCGCTGATCGCTACCTTTGTCCAGCCATATTCGGACATCTTTGCGTCGATGGTCTGAAGGATAGGAGTAGCATAGACATCCCTCATGTACACATAGGAGGTGTCACCATTTTCTATCTCCACATCCACGACGATGCGGTCGGGAAGCGCGTAGGTTTGCCGAGAGGCAAAGTCAAATTCACTGTCGTGTTGGGTAAAAGTGATGTCGGTGTCTTCATAATAGTCCGGCCCATCCGGATAGCAGCTCCAAAGTCCGATTGCGGCTGCGAACACGAGCATAAGCATTGAAAATTTGCTTTTCATTTTTTTTGTAGTTTAAGTTTTCAAAATCGTGTAAGGTGGATTAGTTATCATAAAGTAAGTCGTTGAATTTGGCGAAATTCATGATTAAAGTCATTTTTGATAACAAAATTCTGGGATGAGATCCGATTTAAATAAAAATACCGTTTTGAAAACTTACTATTAGTCTTGCTGCCATGATGAATCCAAAACCCCAATCTGTCGATGAGTATTTTTCTTGGTTTTCGGGAGAAATATTGGAAACGCTCCAAGCGATTAGAGCACGACTACTCAAGGAAATCCCGGAGGCGAAGGAGGTCATCAGCTACCACATGCCTGCGATCAGAACATCGGAAGTGCTGGTCTACTATGCAGTAGCCAAAAACCATATCGGGTTCTATCCGACCAATAGTGGAGTGAGCGAATTCAAGAAAGAACTCGAAGGCTACCAGACCAGCAAAGGGGCTATCCAATTTCCTCATGACAAACCCCTGCCTCTGGACTTGATTGCAGAAATAGCCAAATTCAGGTTTTTTGAAGTTCAGGCAAAAGCCGCTAAAAAGAAGAAAGTTTAATCCAGTGCCTTTGGCAGCACTGCGAGAAATCGATCGATCTCCAGCTTTGAATTATAGATGTGGGTAGATACTCTAATCCCGTTTGTTCTTCCTTCCGGCACTTGCCTTATTCTGAACCCAGCCGCACCCAACTTATTTCCCACAGATTGATAATCGGTCTTTTTGGGTCGGAATGTCAACATGCAAATCCTCGATTTCGCTTCTGTGGGCGAGAG
Organism: uncultured Limnohabitans sp.; assembly: GCA_964613865.1. Lineage (GTDB taxonomy): Bacteria > Bacteroidota > Bacteroidia > Cytophagales > Cyclobacteriaceae > Algoriphagus. The sequence goes on from CAZTJM010000071.1 coordinate 2,879, forward strand.
AATTTCAAGCCTGTCGCCTAGCTCCCGCATCCCTTCAAAAAGATATTGGTTTAGCTCTCGGATTCTTGCTTCGACGCGTTCCTTTCCCATCCCGAGATGGAACGCAGCCGCGGCAGATACGCCCTTCATCAGTGAGGTGCTTTGGGTTCCATAGTCATATCGGTGGGCATTTTCGATATAGCCTTCGAGTAGGGGAGGATTGCTGAACAAGTCCCAGCCCAAGTCTCCGCCAGCGCCAAAATGCAGCGGCTGGAGGCTGTCCATAGCCTCGCTCCGGACATAGAGAAACCCCGTGCCTGCAGGACCCAGCATCCACTTGTGACAACATCCGGCATAAAAGTCGCACGCCAGATCTTGAAGGTTTAAGCCGAAGGTCCCAGCACCGTGCGCTCCATCAATGGCTGTTAAGATCCCTTTGTTTCTGGCAAATTCCGAGATTTCTTTGATGGGAAAAACCAAGCAAGTGGTACAGGTTACATGAGGAATGGCAATGACCTTGGTCTTGGGAGAAATCAAGGACTTGATTAGTTCGAGATTTTCCTCCTGCGTGAGGAGCGGGGAAAAAACTTTTGGGACTATTCCATGCAGCTTGGCCCTATTTAGCCAAGGCAGGGCATTTCCCGCGTGGTCTTGATTGGTCATGATCACCTCGTCGCCTCTTTCCAGCTCAATGCCCCAAGCCATTATATTGATCCCCTCCGTGGTGTTGTGGGTAAGGCTAAGCTCAGAAGTGTTTACTCCGAGAAAGGCCGCCAATTTTTCCCTTTCCGGACTAGTGCTGCCATATTCTCCTGTGGTGTTGATTTCCGTCAAGGAAGATTCCAGCGCTTTTTGGACTACAAAGGGGGCGGGGCCGAAGGTTCCGTTGTTGAAATACACGCGATCCTTGGTTAATGGAAACCTGGCTCTAACCTGATCCCAAAATTCCTCTCCCTGTAAAGATGGATCAATGGGATCCGAAGCGGGTCCATTTGGGGAGTTGAAAGAAACCAGACTTGGAATTGCAATCCCTGCACTTAGTTTTTGGATAAATTGACGTCTGCTCTTCATGCGGTAAAGGAAATGTTGCTGGAAGCCTGATGAGATGGGGCGGAGGGATTTGGAAATTCAGGTTTGACTAATGTAATTATTTCCTCCAAAACTTGGCGCATATCCGGCTTCTCCCCGAAGAATTGCAAAATGGGTGTGGAGAATTCCAACTTAAAAAGTCACCAGTTCCTTTGCCCTGCCAAGTCCGCTCTATTCACTTCCAATTTTTTTGGTATACTCTCAAGCCAAGGTAGAGGTGGAGGCCATCCTGACAAACTAGTTGATTTTCATTTCATCCTAATAAATTGCATCTTAAAAGACCTCGTTGCAGGTGTCCTAAAAAAGCCCGAAATGATCCAATATCTACTAGTTCTACTTTTTGTTTTCAACTTATTTTCTACCAATGAATCGAAAACCGAGCTCATTGATGCTGACCTTTTCTCAAAGGAACGTGTGAGAGTATTGCGGCTGGCAGAAGAATACAAGAGTCTGGAACCCGTCACAGTAACCGCGGCAAGCAGCCCCAGAACGGCAGGCGGAGACCATGATTTTTATTCCGAGGGAGATTATTGGTGGCCCGATCCGGCAAATCCAGATGGGCCTTACATCCAGCGGGATGGGTTGACAAACCCAGACAATTTCACTGCACATAGGGAAGCCATGATCCGCCTTAGCCAGATTTCAGGGGCGCTGGCCTCAGCCTATCTGGTGACCGGAGAGAAAAATTATGTCGAAGCCTTACTTCCTCATCTCAGGGCTTGGTTTATAGAGGAAAGCACCAAGATGAATCCAAACCTTCTCTATGCCCAGGCCATCAAGGGCAGAGTGACTGGGCGGGGAATTGGGATCATCGATACCATTCAGCTGATGGAGGTAGCCAAAGCTATCGAAACAGTGGAAGGCTCCGGAGTGATCTCCGCCTTGGAGATTCAGCAGATGAAAGACTGGTTTGCAGCCTACCTGACCTGGATGACTACCCATCCTTATGGCATTGATGAGCGGGATCACGGCAACAATCACAGTGTATGCTGGGCGATGCAGGCGGCAGTTTTTGCGCAGCTGGTCGACAATAGGGAGGTTCTGGACTACTGCAAAGAAATGTACAAAACGGTGCTCTTGCCTGATCAAATGGCCAAAGATGGTAGCTTTCCTTTGGAACTAAAGCGCACTAAGCCATATGGCTATTCCCTGTTCACCTTGGATGCCATGGCAACTTTTTGCCAAGTTTATGTGGATGACTCCGAGGACCTGTTTGCATATCAAACATCCGATGGGAAATCGTTGGCGAAAGGGATTTCATTTCTTTTTCCATTTGTAGCTGACAAGGATTCTTGGCCTTATCAAAAGGATGTGATGTATTGGGATCAGTGGCCGGTCCGGCACCCTTTCTTGCTTTTTGGAGGATTGGCGTACGATCAGGAAAATTACCTCCTGCTTTGGGAGTCGCTTGACGCGGACTTCGAAACTCCCGAAGTTATCCGCAACATGCCCGTAAGATATCCTTTGCTTTGGCTTTCGAAGAAAGAGAAGCAGGAAATCGGAAAGCCATTAGTGAACGCGGACCTTGCTTCTAGACTGATCGCCTCTGGGGAGGTTCGTTACAGTGATTTTGGTGCCAAGGGTGACGGAAAAACCGATGACATGAAGGCCATCGTAGCAGCACATGAATTTGCCAATGCGCAAGGATTGCCTGTGAAAGCCGACAATGGAGCTGCTTATTACATTGGAGGGAAGGACCTGACGGCCATTGTTAAAACAGATACAGATTTTGGAACAGCATCTTTTGTGATTGACGATAGGGAAGCGAAAAACCGGAATTCCCCAATTTTCTTGGTCAGCTCCAGCCTTAAATCGTACAAAGTCGAGGGGATAAAATCACTTAAGAAAAATCAGAAGAAGGTTGATTTGCAGTTACCAGGCCCTGCATTGATCACCGTCACGGATACAAATACGAAACGGTACATCCGTTTTGGGCCTAACCAAAATAATGGTGCTTCCCAAACAGATATTTTTTTGGTCGATAAAGATGGGAATGTGGATGAGGGTGCACCGATCATCTGGGATTTTGATCAGATCACGGAAATCACCGCTCTTCCTATCGATGAAAACAAGCTGACCATTAAAGGAGGACGGTTTAAAACGGTTGCCAACCGTGAAGAATCGAAGTACAACTACTATATGCGAAATATTTCGATTCAGCGCTCGAATGTAATTGTTGACGACCTGAAGCACGAAATCACTGGTGAAGGAGATCATGGCGCACCTTACAGTGGATTTCTCAATATCAGTAATTGCACCGATGTAAAGGTAGAGAATGTTGTTCTTACCGGACATCAAACTTACCAAACCATAGGCTCGGCGGGCGTACCCGTCTCAATGGGTTCTTATGATATTATAGTTGGTCGTGCCTTGAATGTATCCTTCGTTAACTGCAGCCAGACCAATGACATTGATGACAGCAATTTTTGGGGGATTATGGGTTCCAATTTCAGCAAAAACCTGCTTTTCGATAATTGTACTTTCTCCCGCTTCGATGCGCACATGGGAGTAGCGAATGCAACGATTCGTAATTCAACGCTTGGGCACATGGGAATCAATGCGATTGGCACTGGGACTTTCACCGTAGAGAACTCCGAAATTAGAGCCAGAAGCCTTATTAACTTACGTTCGGACTATGGCAGTACTTGGGAAGGTAAAATAATAATAAGGGACTGTAGATTTGTCCCGGCAGGTGGCAAGCCTATCCATGCTTCTTTGATCAACGGATCCAATTCCGGGCAACATGATTTCGGCTACACCTGCTATATGCCGGAACAGATCATCATAGAAAATCTCAAAATCGATGATTCAAATCATCCCGAGGACTATCGGGGGCCAGCTATTTTTGGAAATTTCAATCCAAAGAGGATTGATGAGTCTTACCTGGAAAAATTCCCCTATGTCATCACCAAAGTGGTCACTATTAAGAATGTGACTACATCCAGCGGAAAGGAATTGAGGATAAGTGACAACGAGGTGATGTTTAAGGGGGTGAGGGTAGAGAGAAAGTAGCTGATTAGTTATGATAATATTCCATCGCAATCATTTTAGATGGATTCAATGATAGTTTGGTTTGTCCATGAAGCCAAACTGCAAAAGCATTAGCGGATGCCGCCTGTATGCAATTTTTGCAGACGCTGTGTTCTAGAGACCAATTAACCCAGCTCGAACACCTTTGTCACTCCCTCCGGTACATCCTCGGCATAGTGGCTGACATAGACAAGGGTAATGGGGCAGAATTCAAAGACCTTCTGAATGGTCTCCCGAAAGAGCGCCCGCTGGAGATCGTCCAGACCTTGGGCCGCTTCGTCCAGGATTAATATCTCCGGATGCTTGATTAAGGCACGCGCAAGCAAGGTCCAACGTTGCTGGGCGAGCGAAAGCCGCTGAATGAGCAGGTCTTTTACTGGCTCGAGATCAAAAAGCCTGATCCATTGGTCGGCAAATTTTTCTTGTTCGGCTGTGGTTTTCTTGAAGAGACCCATAGTATCGAAGAATCCGGATAGGATCACTTTCCGGCAGGTTTGATTTGCGGGGAAATATCTAGGCAATTCCGGCGCGACAAAGCCTAGCGGCCGTTTCACGTCCCAGATGCTTTCGCCACTTCCACGTTTTCTGCCAAAGAGAAAAATCTTTTGGGAATAGGCTTGGGGGTTTTCTCCGATCAAGAGACTGATCAGGGTGGACTTTCCGGCGCCATTTGGCCCTTTTAGGAGCCATCGTTCTCCGGAGCGGATCTGCCAGTTGAGATTCTTTAAAATTTGCTTTTCCCCGTAGCGGATGTTCACATCCTGTAGGTCGACTACCATGTCGTCGGAGGGGGCTGGAGTAGGGAGCAGCGCTTTCAATAGATCCCAGTCCCAAGCAAGTTTGGTTTGTTGCAGATCCTTGTGTGGGAACGATTCCCTAGGCCAGGTTTGGGTGATGCCCGAGGCATTCAGCTGGGCCACGTGGGTAATGCCATCGGGGATCTCTCCGGGAGAAGTCGTCAAAAGGACATGGATTCCAGCTTCGATCATAGCTTGGAGCGTCTTTCCAAACGCTGCCCTCGTCTTCACATCCAGGCCGGTCAGGGGTTGGTCCATGAGATAGATCCGGGGCTGTCGCATCAGTCCCATGGCAAGGACAAGCCTTCGGGTTTCACCGTTTGAAAGTTTGAGCAGGGATTGGTCCAGAAGACTGTTTAGGTTCAGTGCACGACTGGCGCTTTCCACGGTCCAAGCGCCCTGTATTTTTGGTTCTACCTGTTTCAAGCATTCCTTTACCGTTAGGGTTTGTTCGGATTCGGAGGAATTGAATCGTTGTTGGAAGTAGAAGTTTTGCTGGTTTGATCGGTTTTTGAGCTCATACTTCTGAGAAACATAGGCCATGAGATCACGAAAACTGTGGACTTGTCCGTCATTGTGTTTTTGCTGGGAATACTCCCAAGAAAATGGACGGGAGATCTCGCCCGCTGACACGATGGTATGTCCACGGAGAGTTTCCAAAAATGCGCTCAGTTCTTTCCCGGAGTTTCCGACAATTGCCCAGTGTTGGCCTTTTTCCCACGAAAAATTGAGATCCGAAAACTGTTGGGTTCCTCCGTGAAGGACTCTTGCCGATTGTATTGATAGAAGGGTGGTCTGGTGCACGCGGTGGTTTTGTTTGGGGAAATTTAGAAAATCCGAGGTGATCGGGGAATCTAAAAAGGTCTGAAGGCCAAAATATGATTTTAATCATTTCATTCAGTCAGAATGTATCGATGGGATTTGACGATAATAAGCGAAATTCAGTAAAGAATTGACCGACAATATTTTAACTCATCCCATGAAAACTCTCCTATTGATTCTATTGGGTGCTTTTTTTATCCCCGCCACTTTTGCTCAAGATAGTCTTGAGGTTGGCAGTCGAAAAAACACGATCAAACTCGATCTGACCCATAATCTCATTTACAGAAACGCCTACAACTTATCTTGGGAGCGACTCACCAAGCCTAACCAAAGTTTGGGGTTCACTGCAGGTTATCAGGAATTTCCCCAAATAGTCAACCTAGGGGAAAATATCCAGGCCAAGAGGGAAAGTGAGGCCGGTGGCTACAAGTTTGGTGCGGAGTATCGATTTTATCTTCAGAAGGAAAACAAGTACGCTGCACCACGTGGCGTGTATATTGGTCCCTATTTTACAGTATTGGGATTCAATACTAATAGAGATATCGTCTACAATACCGACAATCAACCCCAAGATGCGCGCTATAACGCCAAGTTTCGGCTCTACAGCGTTGGAGCCCAACTCGGGTACCAGTTTGTCTTTAAGGATCGGTGGTCATTGGATCTGGTGTTGGTGGGGCCGTCCATTACCCGCTACAACGCCTCCATGAGGTTGGAGGGAGATTTCGAATTTGATCCGGAAGATGTACAAAATGAAATCTTGGATGCCCTGATCGACAAATTTCCAGGCTTGAGCGATCTCCTCAATGACAAAGAATTGGACAGCTCAGGCAAGCTTGATGTGATAGGAATTGGCTACCGGTACCAGTTTTTGATTGGCTACCGGTTTGGGAAAAAGTAAGAAGGAATGTGCGTGCCGAAGAGGTTCAAGTCCTTGGAGGACTAGCTGAAAAGGCCTTTATCCATTGTTGCGATAAAGGCCTTTTTTCGTCAAGCTCAATCGTTCGGGTAGGGGATATAGACAAAGCTCGTAAATGCGCCATCCATTACGAAAAGGCAGCAGAATTCATCGGGGTCTTTGTAGGCACGTTTGAACTCCTCCAAAGCTTCCTCTGCTATCAGTTTTCTCTGGACGAATTCATCCACGTAAGTGATGAAGTAGTTCCAGTCAAGGTCTTTTTCCACCTTGCCGATGAAGATCTTTCCGATTGGCTGCATCTCCTTTGAAATAGGAAAGATGGGAAAATCCGAAAATCCCCTGGTTCGGATTTGATAAGACGCCTCCTTGAGCACGTCTGAGATTTTGACAAAGTCACTGGTGATCGTACCCAAGTATTTGCCGCTCAGTTCGGGGTCGTTGAAGTCAGATATCATGGTTTGACGGTTAAGAGTACGACGTTTTCCACATGGAAAGTCTGTGGGAACATATCCACCGGTTGGACTTTTTCGACTTGGTATTTTTCGCCCAATAGAGCCAAGTCCCGGGCTTGCGTGGCTGGATTGCAGGAGACATAGACGATCTTTGGTGATTCCAGTCTCAAGAGCATTTGCACCACTTTTTCATCCATGCCAGCACGGGGAGGATCTGTGATGATGACGTCCGGGCGCGCATGGTCGGCGATAAACTCATCGTTCAGGATGTCCTTCATGTCGCCAGCATAGAAGAGCGTGTTGTCGATTCCATTAAGCTGAGAGTTCAGTTTCGCATCTTCGATGGCCGCTTCCACATACTCAACGCCGATGACTTGTTTGGCTTTTTTAGCGACAAAGTTTGCGATCGTGCCGGTACCCGTGTAGAGGTCATACACTACCTCGCCTCCCTGAAGATCTGCAAAATCCCGAGCGACTTTGTATAGTTCATAAGCTTGCTCTGAGTTTGTCTGGTAAAAAGACTTGGGGCCGACTCTGAACCTTAGACCTTCCATCTCCTCTTCGATGTAAGGAAGGCCGGCAAAAGTCACCAGCTCCAAATCGTGAAAAGTTTCGTTTCCTTTCGTATTGACTACATAAAGTAGCGAGGTGATTTCAGGGAATTTTTTGGACAAAAACTCCATCACAACTTGGATGAGTTGAGGTTCATTTTCACCAAACTGGACAATCACCATGGTCTGTCCGGTGCTCGTTGTCCTAATGATCAGATTCCGTAGCAGCCCTTTTTGGTTTCGGATATCGTAAAAGCTGAGTTGGTTTTCCCTAGCAAATTTCCTGAGTTCATTCCTCACGTCATTTGACAGGCCTCCCTGCAAATAGCAGTGGTCGATGTCTATGATCTTGTCAAACATTTTCGGGATATGAAATCCCAGCGCATTTCGCTCGAATTCCGCTCCGGAGTTGATTTCCTCCCTGGTCAGCCAGCGGGAATTCGAAAAGGTGAAGTCCAGCTTGTTTCTGTAATATTGGGTTTTTGCCGAGCCCAGAATAGGCATGACTTCGGGGATCGGTACTTTGGCGATCCGCTGAAACTGGTCCACTACCTGCTGCCGCTTGCAGTCCTTTTGGAGTGCGTAGTCGATGTGCTGCCACTTGCAGCCGCCACAAGTCCCGAAATGGGAGCAAAAAGGGGTAACCCTGTCTTTGGAGTATTCGTGGAAATGTATGGCTTCGCCCTCCATAAAAGAGCTTTTGCCTTTGGTAATCCTGACATCCACCACATCACCTGGGGCCACATTGGCCACAAAGACGACTTTGCCTTCGTGGTGCCCGACGCATTTTCCTTCGGAGGCGATTCGCTCGATGGGGAGTTGGGTGATAACTTTGTTTTTCATTTTTCGCGACATGGCCGCAAAATTAGGGAAAAAAGAGAAGACCTCGTTTCTGGATATGCAAGGTGAGCCGCTTCGAAGGAGAGAGAAGGCCTATATTTTCAGGCTATAAATTTTCAATTTCCTATCTTAGCAGTCGAAACTAGACCCATGAAGCTCAAAGACAAAGTTGTGATCGTTACGGGTGCCACCTCGGGGATTGGAGAGGCTTGTGCCCTAGTTTTTGGAAAGGAAGGCGCTAAAGTAGTGATCACAGGCAGGAACGAGCATAAACTCGCCCTCAGCTCGCAACTGCTGAAGGACAATGGGATAGACTTTTTGGCTGTTTTGGCGGATGCCGGTTCAGAGGTGGACAACAGACGAATGGCCGAGGAGGCCCTGAAAGCTTTTGGCAGAATCGATATCCTGATCAACAATGCGGGGATATCCATGCGTGCGCTTTTTGAGGACCTCGATCTGGAGGTATTCCGCCGGGTGATGGACACCAATTTTTGGGGGACGGTCTATGCGACCAAGTATTGTCTCCCAGCGATCATCGAGGCGAGAGGCTCTGTGATTGGGATTTCTTCCATCAACGGATTTCGGGGTACTCCCGCGCGTACAGCTTACTCTGCTAGCAAATATGCGATGAATGGTTTTTTTGAATCCCTTCGCACCGAGCTCATGCATGAAGGGGTCCACGTCATGGTCGCCGCTCCGGGCTTCACTGCCTCCAACATCCGAAACAATGCCCTGACAGCGCATGGTGAAACCCAAGGGGCATCACCTCGCGACGAGGGCAAGATGATGACGGCATATGAAGTAGCGGAAGAGATATTGAAAGCTACACTGAGAAGAAAGCGCGACCTAGTCTTGACCGTGCAGGGCAAGATGGCCGTTTTCCTAAACAAATGGATTCCTGGTATCATGGACGGAATGGTGTTTCGGGAAATGGCAAAAGAAAAGGACTCTCCATTTAAATAAATGGCCGAATCCATCTTTCAAAACTATCTGAACAGACTCACAGACCTGTCCTCCAAAAACAGGTCGCTCTATTTGCCCAAGTTGGAGGGTTCTGGATTCGTGGATATCCGAGGCCTTGATTTTTTGGATGGAAGGCCAGCTTTTGAGATAGTAAGGCAGGTCATTCAGGGCAAGAAGGAAATCCCGCTCATCCCTGAGGTGGATCCCAGAATGGGAGAGGCAAACCAGCTTTCTAAATCGCTCTCAAGGATTGCGTTTCGCGATCAGTTGACAAGGGAAGAAACTGGAGATCGAGGCCTGTATCTGGCTTGGCCTTTTGCCGAAGGAAAGCTGATCAACGGGCAAATTGTACGGGCGCCGCTCTTGTTGATGCCGATTTCACTCTTGTCAAAAAACGGCAAGTGGTATTTGGCGTCCGAAAGTTCTTGGGAATGGAATCCTGCTTTTTTGTTGGCCTATAGACACGCCTACAAAAAGGAGATTGACTCGGGATTGTTGGAAGAGGAGCTGCAAAACTTCTCCCTTGACCCTACGGAATTCCGAGTTCAGGTCAGCAAGCTGCTCTCCGAAAACTTTTCCATCCAGCTGAGCTCTGCCCTTTTCGAAGACCAGATTCTTGGCTTTCCCTCCTCCCAAATCTCCCTAGACCAAGGGCGCTTTGAGGACGGAAAGCTTGCCCTGAAAACCTATGCCGTGCTCGGCCAGTTTTCCCAAAAGAGCAGTTTCCTTTTTCGGGATTATGAGACCTTGATCGCCCAAGACGGGGACTTGTCGCTCGAGCAACTGTTCGTGAAATTTTTTCAGGCAGAGGTAGATCTGCCCATGCCCAAAGAGGAACAAATGTTTCCCATATTTCCCATGGATGCGACCCAAGAGTCGGTGTTGGTCCGGGTTCGGCAGGGGCAAAGCCTAGTGGTGGAGGGCCCTCCGGGTACTGGAAAGTCCCAGCTGATTGCAAATCTAGTTTCGGATTACATTGCGAGAGGGAAAAAAGTCTTGGTGGTGTCCCAAAAGCGGGCCGCTTTGGACGTGGTGTATGAGCGTATGGCTAAGGCTGGTTTTGGGGATTTTTTGGCCTTGGTACATGATTTCAGAGGGGATCACAGGTGGCTTTTTGAAAAGCTGCGATCACAGATCGATGCCATTGAATTGTATCAGGAGCAAAATCGGGGTATCGATTCTATCCAGCTGGAACGGGATATCTCCCGACACTCGATGAGAATAAGCGCTCTTTCTTCGAAATTCGAAGAGTTGAGAAAGGAACTCTTCGATGATAGGGCAGCTGGCATTCCGATAAAGGCGATGTACTTGAAAGCGAGGCTTGACAAAGCCGCTCTGAATATGTGTTCTATCCTGCTGAAATTTGACTATGACCAAGCAGTGGAATTTGAATCCCGTTTCAGGATCTTTCACCCCTATCATCAAAAGTTTTCTCAAGGTTTCTGGAGAGTTCGCAGGTCTTTTTCCCATGTCGAGCCCGCCGATTTTGATAGGATAAGACAGTCTCTACAATCCGTGGAGGCGTTTCGCGTCTCAACGCCCGAGGATTTCAAAAGGGGCAAATGGGTGGCTCTACTTGAAGACTGTTTGGAAGGGAAGTCTATGTCTGCTCGTGTTTTTCCCTTACTGGAAAACATAGGCAAACACGCGAATCCGGAGAGGGTTCTTCAAGCGGCTTTTTCAGAACAGGAAATCCAAAATCTAAAAACGCTTCAGGATTGGTCGCGAAAAGCCATAGCCGCAATGAATGGGCTGGAGCTTGGCCTTTCTTCGGACCGATTGCTGATTGAAGGCTTGGAGTCCGAGCTCGAGGCTCTGATTCCCAAAGCAAATTCTTTATTTGGGCGTATATCGGCGAGATGGAATAGAGGCAAATTTCCCCTGGTATTTGGGTTCCTGGCCCAAAATGAATTGAAACTGGATTTGGAAAGTTTGGATCGACTCGAAAGGGAGGTTAAGGTTCTGCGCCGCTTGTTTGAAGAATTCGATAGCCTTTCTGAGAAGTTAAATTTGCCGGCTGCGCCTGTTTCATCGGACTCGCTTCGGTTGATGTTTGATGAGTCCAGCAGCGCTCTTAAGTGGGTGGCGGATTGGAAGGGATTTTTCTTGATTCATGATTTGGCTGATTGGGCAAGGATGGGTCCTGACACATTTCGGGGTAGGCTTTTGGAGGTTGGCAATTGGCTGGAGGATTTCGAGAAGGCTAGTCCGGGCTGGAAGGTCTGGCTCGACCCGAGTCAGGTGATTGAACTTTTGAAAAGGGGCCTTTCGGAGCTTTCTCTCGATAGCGAATTGGACTTAAACCAGGCGTTCGTGGAGTTGTCTGCCTTCGATAAATTTCTTTCCGAATGGGGCGAAGAGAGCAGGAGTGTCGCAATGGCGCTGCAAAGCCAATTTGGAGAATCGGGACTGGAAGAGAAAGTTTCTGCATTTCACAATGGCTGGTGCCTCGCTTGGATTGGAGAGTTGGAACGTAGAAATCCGGTCTTGGCTGAGGCTGGTAGCCTCAAGCTTGTGGCAGAAATGTCCGAGTTGAAGGATGCGATCCTTGAAAAAAGGAAAATTGCCAAACATATCGGGTTGCTCCGGCTGCGTGAGCAGGTGAGTTTCCCTCTGGAATACAACCGACTTGGCAACCGCCTCACCTACCGGGATCTCTACCATCAGGTGAGTAAAAAGCGCCAACGTTGGCCAATTAGGAAGCTGGTGGAAGAGATGGAGTCGGACGTATTGCGTTTGCTTCCTTGTTGGCTTGCCAGTCCTGAGACTATTTCGGCGATATTTCCGATTGGGAGGAAGTTTGATTTGGTGATTTTTGATGAAGCTTCCCAATGCCAAGTAGAGCGCGGCTTGCCGGCGATGTTGCGCGGCAGACAGGTAGTCGTAGCCGGAGATTCAAAGCAGCTTCGTCCATCGGATTTCTATCAGGTCCGATGGGAAGGCGATGAAGAAGGAATGGAGTATGAGGCGGAGTCGCTTTTGGAGTTGGCAGGGTGGTTTTTCCAAAAACATCAGCTCAAGGGGCACTATCGCTCTGCCGATCCAGCGCTGATCTATTTTTCGAATCTTAATTTTTACGGCAATCAGCTTGAGACCTTGCCTGACTACCAGACGGTTCAGCGGACGGCATGCCCCTTTTCCTGGGATAAAACAGAGGGAATCTGGGAGAATCAAATAAATAAAACAGAGGCTGATGTCGTGATCGATAGGATAAGATCGATCCTATCAAAGAGTCCTCGAGAATCTATCGGTGTAGTGACTGGGAATTATTTTCAGATGGAACTGATCCGTGATCGCCTATGGAAAGCGGGCATTCAGGACGGAGAAATCAAGGTTAGGAATATAGAAAATGTCCAAGGAGACGAGTTTGATCAGGTGATTTTGTCACTAGGATACGCCCCAAACAGGGAGGGGGAGCTCGTGACCAATTTTGGACTGCTGAGCAAGCCTGGAGCCGAAAACCGCTTGAATGTAGCCATAACACGGGCGAGGAAAATGATGCATGTGGTGAGCAGTATTAGTCCAGAGGATTTCCGTCCAGGTCAGATTCAAAACCCCGGTTTGGCATTGCTTCGTGAGTTTTTGGTATTTGCCAGAGCTCAAAGTCTTCGGCGCTCCATTCCTGCTCCGGAAGTCAATGGCCAAGGCTTTGAGATTGATTGGAGCTTGAAGAGACGGCTTTTGGAGGTCGAAGGTGAGTTTTCAGAGGCCATTCCCTCTTCGGTAATGGATTTGGTTTGGCTTGAAGGTGATGGATCGGTAAAAGCGGTTCTTACAGACGATCAGCGATTTTTTAGTGCCCCAACGGCCAAAGCGGCTATGGCCTTTCATCCGATCTTGTTGGAGCAAAAGGGTTGGAGCTGGGAGTGGAGATGGTCGAGGACTATTTTTGTGGAAAGTAAATAATTTGTTTATTTAATGAATGAAATACAATTCAATAAGTGAAAAATTGGCCAATATTGAATTGATTATCATTCAGTAAATAGATTGAAAAATGTATTAAAATTCATTCGATAAGCATATCTTTGTGGAGTATTGAATGATTTATACGTCATGGATATTGCTAAGCTTTCAGATTCCGCTATTCTCCATCTAATAGGGGAGTTTATCAAAAAGAAAAGAATCGGGCTCAACAAGACACAAGATGTACTGGCATATGAGGCTGGAATCAGCCGATCTACCCTCAGTCTGCTGGAGCGCGGCGAAAAAGTAAACCTGATCACCTTGATTCAGGTATTGCGGGTGTTGGGTGAGCTGGGGATACTTGAAGCTTTTGAGGTTAGGCAGCAGATCAGCCCGATAGAGTACATCAAGCTCCAAAAGAAGCACGAGCGCCAGCGTGTCCGCAATTCTGACCTAGCGGCCGAAAACCCTCCCTCCGAATGGTAGTGGCCGCGGAAATTTGGCTTTGGGATAGACTGGCCGGAGCAGTGCTGTGGAATGAGGCAGAACTGCTGGCGAGTTTTGAGTTTGATGCCAATTTTTTGAAATCGGGTTGGGATATTTCCCCAATTCTGATGCCCCTGTTCCAAGGCCGGCGCCTGTATTCATTTCCCGAGACCCGCCGTGGCAGAGGAGATGCGTTTGATACGTTCAGGGGACTTCCGGGACTTTTGGCTGATATGCTTCCTGACAAATATGGCAACCAGTTGATCAATGCTTGGCTCCTGCAAAACGGTCGGCCTACGGATAGCCTGAATCCAGTCGAATTGCTCTGCTTTATCGGCAAGAGAGGGGTCGGGGCTTTGGAGATTAGGCCGTCTTTACGCCAGGAGGCGACTCGGGCCAGCCGCTTGGAATTGGAAAGTCTCGTGGAGATTGCTTCAAAAGTCCTGAATTCCAAGCAGGGGTTTGTAAGTGACCTGACCAAGGAGGAGGAGTCGGCTTTGGCTGATATTCTCAAGATCGGGACTTCTGCTGGCGGTGCCAGGGCCAAGGCTGTTATCGCTTTCAACCCAAAAACAGGCGAAGTGAAAAGCGGTCAGGTCAACCCTCCAGCTGGATTTTCCTACTGGATCATCAAGTTTGACGGAGTCCATGACTCCCAGTTTGGAGTCACAGCCGGCTACGGCAGGGTCGAAATGGCCTATTATTTAATGGCCTTGGAAGCGGGAATCGAAATGAATGAGTGTCGGCTTTTGGAAGAAAACGGGAGGGCACATTTCATGACGAGGCGTTTCGACCGGACGGATATGGGTGAAAAGATCCACGTGCAGAGTCTTTGCGGGCTACGGCATTTTGACTTCAACCAAGTGGGATTTTACAGCTATGAGCAGGTATTTGAGACGATGCGGATGCTTAGATTGCCCTATCCGGAGGCAGAGCAGATGTTTTTGAGGATGGTGTTCAATGTCCTAGCCCGCAACTGTGACGACCATACCAAAAACTTCGCATTTCTCATGGATCGTGCCGGGAAGTGGCGCCTCTCACCTGCATACGATATCTGCCATGCCTATCGGCCAGGGAGTCTATGGGTGAGTGCGCAGTCCTTGATGGTCAATGGCAAGCGTGAAGGGATCAGTGACGACGACTTTTTCGAAGTAGCTAAAAAGATGAATATCAAAAAGGCTCAAGAGAAAATCCATCGTGTGAGGGCTTCGGTACAGAAATGGACGGATTTTGCCGAACAGGTAAATCTCGATGCTCCGCTGCGTGACTCGATCAAAAGGACTTTATTGGCCTAGAAGATTACTGGAGCGGATTGTCCGGGTCGTTTGGGATCCGAAGAGATAGTCCAAGTCTTCCATTTAGATTTTTGATGAAATGGGCGGAAAGTAGCGGAGAAGCTTCCTCGATGTTTTGGTGGACGAAGAAATAGAGCTTTTGAAGACCTTGTTCTTTCCAGGATGCGATTCGATCTACCCAATCGTCCAGTCTGGTGTAGTCGCTGGGGACATTGGCGCCGACAAATCGTACAAAGGCCTCTTCAGTGGAAAGGCGCATGTGCAGCATGTCCCGGCGGCCGGCAGTGTCCACGATGATATTGGATACGTGATAGCTCTGGAGGATTTTGTAAAACTCGTCGGCGGCTGTTCCCTCAAACCAAGTTTTGTTCCTCACTTCGATAGCCAAAGGGACATCCTTTGGGAATTCAGCCACAAAACGCTCTACTCGACTCATATCCTTGGGCTGGAAATTGTCATGGACTTGAAGGAAGATCATTCCGAGCTTTTCGTCCAGATGACTCATGGTCGAGACAAAGTTGTCCACTTCGGTTTTTACCTCTATCAGTCGCTTGAAGTGGCTGATAGTCTGGGGAATTTTCGGGAAAAATTTGAAATTCGCAGGTGTTTTCTCCTTCCAGATAACCACTTGTTCATTTTTCGGTACCCCGTAGTGTGTCGAGTTGAGTTCGATGGAGTTAAACTGCTGGGAGTAGTAGGCTAGCTCATCCTTTGTGCCTTTTGGATAAAACCCCTTGAGGTCGGTTTTGTTCCACTTTGCACATCCTACAAAAACTTCAAAGGGGCCATCGTCTGACTTATATTCAGCAAGAATCCGCTTGGTATCCGGATGGTCTGCTGGTCGGGTGAAATCTATGGCTTCTGGGTTGGCTACGGCTCCGAATTTCATTTTTTGGTAGGTTAAAAGTTTCCCTTAAAGATATCCCGCGACTTTGTACATCGCAATTCCAATCCATTCTTTGACAAGCTTTGTCCAGTTTTCAAGGGAAAAGAGATCGGGAAAAAGGAGGGCGGGCAGGTCGTATTTCACGTCGTGGGAATAGTAGTCCGTCGGGAACGTCAGGGTGTTCAGCCCCGCCTTGTCAAAGCATCCTTGGGCCCTGTACATGTGAAAAGCCGAGGTAATGAGGATGAATTCCTGGTTCGTCGGGATGCCGCTTTCTTCCAGAAATGTTTTTGAAAACTGGGCGTTTTGAGCTGTGTTTTTGCTTTGGTCTTCGATCAGAATGTCAGCTTGCGGCACTCCGGCCATTAGAAGGAAGCGCTCGAGTAGCTCGGCTTCGCTTTGGGGGTTGACGGGATTGAGGCCTTGCCCGCCTGTGATCAGGATTTTTTTGATCTTTCCCATCCGATAGAGCTGGAGGGCATGGATGATCCGATCGGCACCTTTGTTGAAAAAAGTCCGATCATAGGCCGTCTTGCTGAGGTTGGTCACGCCGGTGAGGACAATGCCGATTTCGTGGTTTTCTATTTCCTCAAAAGACTTGAAATCGGGCTCCCAGGCGAGCATCGCCAAGTTGGAAAGAAAAGGATTGGTGAAAAACAGCAAAAGGCCGATACCTGTCCAAAGCAACTTTTTACCCCATCTTCTCTTTAGAAAAATTGTCCCTGAGAGAATCAGGATCAACACAATCGTCAGCGGCATGGCCAAAAAACTCAAAAACTGGGAGAAGTAGAAGAACATGGGTTGTCAGATAGTGGAGATATACTTTTTGTGTTTTGCCTATTTTATTAATCGCGGGTCTACTCTGAATGGCTTTCTTTCCAGAATTTTGACCTCGCTATACCTGGGATGCTGGCAATTGAGTATCAGAATCTGTGTGGTCCCGATGATGCAGCTGGGTACCTGGAGGGCCAGATTTTTCCCGTCGTCGATCCATCGCTGGCCAATTTCGGAGAGCACCGTTGGCGCCGGATAGGTTGACCAATTGGGGGGAAGGTCTGAGTCCTGAAGTATCAATATAGAGTCGTTGGGGATTTCCAATGTAAGCATGTCCAAAGCGGGAGAAAGCATAGGCGGAAGGTGGACGATAATCTCCAAAAGTGCGGTTTCGGGATTTATACCCGTATACAGTACTGGGCTACCTTTTTTATTCCACCTTCCAGGATGGATTGCGGCCCCTGTTCCTGAAATATCTCCGGCATATTTTGATTTGGCGAGCCTATAGATCAGCATCTGATCAGCTGAAAACACTGTGATCAATGCGCCCAAGTACATCCCTGACTTTGGATAGCCCTCCGGGAATTTCCAAAACTTCCCTTGGTTCAAGACCTCCCAATGCCATGTTGGGTAGTTCGAGCCACTGGAAAAAATTGTGCTGGCTTTCAAATACTTCCTCTCCATAAAGAAAAAGATCGGTCAGTTCGAAGATCTGGATTGAATAGTTTCTGTCGAGCTTTTTTCCGGATTTCGTCCAGCGATAGATGGTTGGCTCGGATATGTTTAGAAGTTTGGAAGTCTCTGCTTTGGACAATTCAAAGTGTGTCCAAAAATTCTTGATAATTTCGGCATCGACCCCCTCAGTAGCGATGGCTATGAAGTCAAACGGATTTCGTATTTGCCATTGCATAGCTCTTTTCCCGAGGATTTGAACCAGCTTTCTAAAATGTGCCGAGGTCTGATAGTCTTCAGTTTCGAGTATCATTTGATAGTATATATTATCAATTGATACGAATGTACTAAGAAAAGGGACGAGGTCAATGGCTGGTTTTTTGTAATCTGAGTTTTTGTTTCCTTTAAAATCAGCTGCCCACGCCTGGATATAGTGGAAGGATTTTCTGCATCTCTGGTTCTTTTGGAAAAAAATTCTTTTCCAGCGACTTTTCCTTAATCAGATAGGGAAAGCTATTTTTGACCATGCTTTCAAATCAGCCTAACCTATTGCCTTTATTGGAAAAACTTGCAACCCAACTCGAGGGGAAGCTGCAAGTCGACCGATTAACAAAGACCCTTTACGCCACTGATGCTTCCGTCTATCGAGAGATGCCTTTGGCGGTTGCCTTTCCCAAGTCAGAGTCTGATATCCAAAAACTCATCCATTTCGCCAATGAAAACGGAACTTCCCTGATCCCAAGGACTGCTGGAACCTCTCTGGCGGGACAATGTGTCGGAAATGGAATCGTGGTCGACGTTTCGAAGAATTTTACCAAAATTCTCGAATTCAATAAGGAAGAGCGCTGGGTCAGGGTGCAGCCAGGTGTGGTCAGAGATGAACTCAATCGCTACCTGAAACCTCATGGACTTTTCTTTAGCCCCATCACTTCAACGGCCAACCGGGCGATGATCGGCGGGATGGTCGGAAACAATTCCTCCGGCACCACTTCCATTGTATATGGAGTGACTCGGGACAAGGTGATTTCCCTGGATACGATCCTAGCCGACGGACAAAAGACCGTCTTTGGAGAGTTGACTCCTGCGGAATTTAAGGCGAAATGCCAGTTGCCAACGCTGGAAGGGAAGATTTACAGAGAGATAATAGAAGAGCTCAGCCAGGCCGAGGTTCGTGCAGAGATTCATGCGCAGTTTCCCAAAAAATCCATTCACAGACGGAATACCGGCTATGCAGTGGATGAGTTGCTGAAGTCAGAGCTTTTCGAGGGAAATGAAAAATTCAATTTTTGTAAGCTATTGGCGGGTTCTGAAGGGACTTTGGCCTTTACGACAGAAATCAAAATCAGCCTAGATCCTCTTCCAGATCCGGTGGAAATCGTCGTGGCAGCGCATTTTCATACCATCCATGAGAGCATGAAGTCCTCGCAAGTGGCGATGAAGCACCCGGCGACTGCGGTAGAATTGATGGACAAAATCATTCTCGACTGTACCAAAGAGAGCATCGAATATTCCAAGAACCGCTACTTTGTAGAGGGTGATCCGGAGGCCTTGTTGATGATAGAATTCCGGGGCAAAACCCTGGAGGAGGCCATGGGCAAAGGCGAAGCTTTGGTCGCAGACCTTAAAGCAGCTAGCTATGGCTATGCCTATCCGATCATCGAGCCTGCGAAAGTAGCTTCGGCTTGGGCTCTCCGAGCCGCAGGTTTGGGACTTTTGGGAAATATCCCGGGAGATCCCAAGGCGGTGGCATGTATCGAGGACACTGCCGTGGACATCGAAGACTTAGCGGATTACATCGATGAAGTGGATGAAATGATGGCTGGCTTCAATCAGAAGCCTGTGCACTACGCCCACGCGGGAGCCGGTGAGATTCACCTTCGCCCTATCCTCGATTTGAAAAAGGCGGAGGATGTAGAAGAGTTTTATCGGATTTCTTTGGCCTCGGCCCAGTTGGTCAAAAAATACCAAGGCTCTCTCTCCGGAGAGCACGGGGATGGTCGCGTTCGCGCTGCCTTTATTCCTTTGATGGTTGGGGAGAAAAACTACGAGCTTTTCCGAAGAATCAAATACACCTGGGATCCAAAGAATATCTTCAATCCCGGCAAAA
>CAZTJM010000072.1:0-22344 GCA_964613865.1 uncultured Limnohabitans sp.
GGCCATTGGTTTCGGTAGTTGAAGCCCACCCGACCGGTAAGCTCTCCTCCAGCGAAAGCCGGATTCAAATAAAGTGGAGCCGCATAATACTGGCTATATTGTGGGTCTTGGGCCAGGGCAGGTGAGGTCATAGCAAGACAAAACCCTGTAAAAAAAACCATACTTAGCAGAGACCGTAACAAGGAATTGTTCGTTTATTTGAGTATTCAGTTAGCTTCTAAACGATCCAGCCCAATTGGTTGTTTTAGTAAGCAGTTCGAAAAATATGAAAAGCAGCCCTATTTCCATAAGGTTCATTTTAATTTTTACAAGTTTCATTTCCCTGATCTTTTTAGGAACAAGTGGTTTGGGGCATTCCCAAAGCTTTAATGAAAACGAATGGATTTTTGGATACTGCAGCGCTAGCTCGGAAAACAGCTACCTGTCCTTTGGAAAAGGCGGCACGGCAAATGTCCAGACTTTACCGGGTTCGGTCATCATCGGAGCCAATAACAATGCCCTTGCGATAGACCCGATTACAGGTCAGCCGCTTTTCACAACCAACGGCGTGCTGGTCTATGACTATGGCTCCAATCCCCTTCAAGGAAGCGCCCCGGGTCTTAATGGGGACATCGACGGAAGGCAGAAAGTAGCAACGGGCTTTTTGGAATACGACCCCGACGGAAACAAACTTTTCTATATTTTTTATCTTTCCCCTAGCGGCCAACTTCAGTACGCTGTCGTCGACATGAATGCTCCCGGCCAAGCTACTGGAAACGAAAGACCCTTGGGTGAGGTCATAGTCAAAGACCAAGTAATAGGACCCGGAAGCGGGGCACTGCTGGTCGTAAAAACGCCATCCTCTTCTTCCTATCTGATCAGCTTCAATGGAGGCAATCTAGTGGCAAACCAACTGGGATCCACTCAGGGGGATTTCACGCAGACTGATACGGAGGGCATTCCCTTTACTCCCAAGGCCATCGTATTTGATGAGGAAAACAACCAGCTGATTGTTATTTCGGAAAATGCAGGAGATGATATTCTTGTCATCCCTTTTGACAGCAGCAGCGGGAGCTTTGGCAGTCCTACTCCAATCACGGAATCAGGCGGATCGGCAGATATCGGGGGTGCGGACTACTCGGCGGATGATTCGTTCATTTATTTTTCCAGGGGAAATCAGCTCTTTCGCGTACCGGCAAGTGACCTGAGCGCCACGCCCGAAGAAATCCCTCTCACTCCTGGGCTCAACCAAATCTATGATGTCAAAACTGGGCCTGACGGACAGTTATACTACATCTACGAGGAAGTTGCGGGCGGGCCACAGCTCGTTGGCAGGGTAAACAATCCAGACGAAGTAGATCTTTCCCTCGTGACTTTGGAGGAAGATCCTTTTGCCGGAACAGACTTTTGCGGACGCGTCTTTCCTGTTTTCGCCCCGAATGCAGACATCACTCCTACTGTTGATTTTACCTGGGATCCAGAAGCTCCTTGCTCCAATAATCCCGTTCAGTTGACAAGTGTGATCACACCTGAAAATTACCAACCGGTTTCCTTCAACTGGGAATTCACCCCACCGCTGACGGACTCGGACGACAATCCGCTTCCAGCCGACTATACCCAGGAACATTTCCTGATTCCCCAGGACGCAGCCCAAGGCACCAGCGTTTCTGTGACTTTGACGGTAGAGTTCGCCGATGGAAGTACGCAAGACGTCAACAAGACAATCCCGCTCACTGAAAATAATCTGGAGGCAAACTTTTCGCCCTCGGACACCACGCTCTGTTTGAGCTGCATTGACCTCGAACCCCTTCTCCAAGCTCAGGCGGCGGAAGGAGATCAAGGCGGGGAAGCGCCCGGAGGTGGTGGGGACACTTACGAGTATTTCTGGTCCAACAAGCGGGACCGGGGATGGATTGGCAAAGAGGCCAATGAGGTTTGTCTGCCGGGTCTCTATTGGGTGCTGGTTCGGGAACCGGGCTCCGAGTGCTATGCCTACGCTGAGATCAGGGTGAAAATCTGGGATCTTCCGGATCAAACGAACAACATCTGGTATTTCGGAGATGGAGCGGGACTGGACTTTAACCCGGATCCAAACGATTCCACAGCTCCGACTCCTAGACCGATTGCAGAAAGACACCCTCAGAACATCCCTGCCGGTACGACTACTATTTCGGACCAGGCGGGTCAGGTGCTTTTCTTTACCGATGGCCAAAAAGTTTGGGATCTCAATGGAGATCTCATGGCAAACGGAGACAGTATAGGCGGAGATAATACTTCCAGCCAATCCGTCATTGCTGTGGGTGTACCGCAGCAACCCACCTTGTTTTACCTTTTCACCACCCAGGCAACCGCTGGCGGCACAAACAGTGTCAGCTTTTCAATGGTGGATATCAAGTCTGAAAATCCAACGGGTGTAGGGAACGTGGTCACGAAAAACAATTTTCTTTTCAGCCCGTCCACAGAGCACTCTGCGGCATTTTCGGGCGGCGATACCACCTGGGTGATGTATCACGAATTGGGAAACAATACCTTCAGAGCCTATCCTGTGTCCGGGCAGGGCATTGGACAGCCCGTCATGAGCTCAGTCGGAAGCAGTCATGGATTTAATTCCGGAGTAGGAGCGATGAAATTCAGTCCAGACGGAACCAAGCTCGCCGTGACCATTTCCGAGGGCGGGTGTAATAAGACAGAAATCTTCGAATTTGACCAGCAAACCGGTGAACTCACAGAGTATGCCCGACTAGACCTAGGCTGCGACGGGGACATCTATGGGCTTGAATTCTCCGAAAGTTCCGATCGGCTACTGGTATCCTACAGAAACGGGGGCCCCGGGGTCGAAGAGTTCAATATCAGGGCCGTCGACAACGACGATCCGGATGCGGCTGTCTGTCCCTCCTGCTTTGGCTCAGCAACCACGAGACCGCAGCTGGAGGCCTGTATTCTTTCCACCAAAAAGGCAGTCAGTGGAACCGCCGGGTTGAATCTCGGTGCGCTGCAAATCGCATCCGACGGACAGATCTATGTGGCAGTAGTCGGAGACAACCGCATCGGACAGATACAAGTAGGCTCTGGCTGCAATGGCACGAGCACTTTCAACCAGGATGCGGTCGAACCTATGCCAGGAACCTCAAATCTAGGTTTGCCTTCTTTTGTGCAAAATTCGGGAAGCTCAATCCCCGAGCCTGCGCTTTCCTTCCCGCCAAGACTTTGCTTGGATCCGGAGTTGGGGGCTAGTGCCTTGCTGGAAGGAGCGGGAGAGCCGGACATTGACTCCTATTTTTGGACGATCACCCATGAAGACGGAACGGTCATCCGCGCAAACTACGGCGGGCCCGGAGATCAATTTCAAACTTTGGATCAAATATTCAGCACTCCTGGAAAATACACCATCGAGCTCCGCGTGGACCGATGCGGCGACCCTGATTACTACACCGCGGAAGGCGAAATCGAGGTGGTCGCGCCTCCTACTTTGACTCTTGCGGACGACATCACACTTTGTGCGGGCACTCCTGTCACGCTGACAGCCATCGATGGCTATGATCCTGCGGAAGGGCTGTATGACTTCCAATGGACCAATGCCGCCGGGCAGGTATTTGGAGATGAGAATTCAAACTCAATTGAGGTGACTGAGGAAAGCATCTACACTGTAGAGGTTAGCTTCCGACTGCCAAGCGGGCTGGACGAAGACGAGGCAATGTTGTTCGAGACTTGTCCGGCCACCGCAGAAGTGTTTGTTGGCCCCGCATTCGAATTTGATATGGATCAGACGGCCACTGAGGTCTGCTATGAGGAAATTTCAGTCACATTCGCTCCAAACACACCCATTTCCGGTGAATGGTTTTACGACTTGAATGGCAGTGGCACAAGGGTAGCCTTGGGTGAGTTTTTTGAACTGGAGCTTTGGGTCAACACACTTCCGGGACCTGGGCAGTATGAGATTATTTTCGTAGCCGAAGACCCAATCTTGGAAGGCTGTACCATCGAGAAAAAACTCGATCTATTGGTAAACGAGCTTCCGGTATTTACTGCTACACAAACCAGCCCCGCAACGGACTGTGCCACAGCTGATGGGTCCTTTGACATCGCAATGGTCGCTGATGCGTCTGAAGTACGGATTCCAGAACTTAGCCTGACATTCTCCAACGTCAACGCAGGTGATGTCATTCCGGTCACCGGGGTTTTGCCAGGGGTTTATACAATAGAGGGAGAAAACTCCACCGGCTGCTTCTACTCTGGGGCGGTGACTGTAGAAAACCAAAACCCTCCCACTCCATATTTCTTCTCCGCCACCCCGACTGACGAAACCTGCTCTCCGACGGGAGTCGAGCCTGGCAAAATCACGATCAGTTTTGACAATGGCACCCCACAAGTGGGGACCTTCAAGGCGATCAGACAAGGTGACGGCCAAGTGTTCACCGGCCCACTACCAGCATTGGCCACTTTTGACATCGAGGTACCTTTTGGAGAATACCTCGTAGAAGTGGCAGACAATTCGGGCTGCTCGGTGCCTGACCCTACGCTCTATACCATTGCCCAAAAGTTCCAGACGGTTTTCTCCGTTCCGACTCAAGTCACAGCCTGCGAAAGCTTCACCTTTGCCCCTGTTGGTCCAAACCCCTTGAGCTACACCGCAACAAGCTCCTCTGGTGCGACAATTTCGCCCGATTCAAACGGAGAATTCACCTTCACCCAATCCGGTATCTATACGGTAAGTGGCGAAGATCCAAACGGAGTGGATTGTCCCCGGGAGATCCAAATGCAGATCACGCTCACCCAGCCGATCGATTTTGAACTCTCCGAGCCGATAGTCGATTGCCAGACAGGCATACGCTATGAGGCGATCCTAAACAATGCCGACCCTGCCGATGTGATATTCCTTTGGAAAGACGAATTGGGGGTGATTGTCGGCCGAAGACAAACTTTCGTACCTAGTCGGGTAGGGAACTATTCTCTTGAAGTACAGCCTGCTATCGGAGGACTATGCCCAACTACGGAGATTCCCTTCGCTGCGGAAATACTCGCCGAGGCGGTGACGGTAAGCTTGGATGTCGTGCCATTCTGCGTTGACCAGATCAGTACTACGATCACAGTCGTCGCTGATCTCACCGATGTAGCAGAGATCGAGTGGTATAGTGTGGCGGGTGGTACTCGCACGAGACTATTCCAATACGATGATCTGCCTATTATCGAAGTGTCAGCGGAAGGCACCTACGAGGCATTGCTGAGAAGTATCCATGGCTGCGAACTTGGCCGCGCCAATGGAGTGGTGGCCAAATCGACAATCGTTCCTCCGGTAGTACCTACAGAACTTACAATCTGCGCGGTCGAAGGTGTCACCACCAGCATTGCCCCGGGGATTTACGACAACTACAGCTGGCTACTTGACGGCGTGGAGGTCTCCCAGGATGCCATTTTCACCCCTACCCTACCCGGCAACTACGAACTGCTGGTATCTGACAACTTGGGATGTGAGTATTCTGCGTCATTTGTAGTGAATGAGGATTGCCGTCTTTTGATCTCCTATCCAAACGGAGTGGTACTCAATGATCCCAACCGGGGATTCATCCTCTATGCCAACGACTATATCGACGATATCGAAGTTTTCATATTCAACCGCTGGGGGGAACTTATCTTCTATTGCGAACATGAAAACCTGGAACCCCGGCAGCCTTTCTGCCCCTGGGACGGCGTAGTCAACGGAAAATTTGTCCCCAACGGAACATACGCTGTGGTGGTGAAGTATACTTCCCGTGCACAAAATCTAACCCAAACCGAAACCAAAGCGATCACGATCATCCAATAGCTTTTATGCTTATTCTTATTTCACCCGCCAAATCTCTCGATTACAGCACCCCTAATTACAAGGACTATACACTCCCAGACTTTACCACCGATATCAAGGCACTGGTCGCGGTAATGAAGAAAAAATCCTCCAAGGAAATCTCCGAGCTGATGCATGTAAGTGAGAATCTCGGCATCCTCAACGAGCAGCGTTATAAATCTTTCCAAAAAGACTTTACAACGGAAAACTCCAAACAAGCAATCTTGGCTTTTAACGGAGACGTCTACACCAAAATCGACGTGGACAATTACACTCCCGAAGATTTTGAGTTTGCCCAGAAGCACCTGAGGATCCTTTCCGGCCTTTATGGCTTGCTGAAACCATTGGATCTGATCCAGCCTTATCGTCTGGAGATGGGAACTTCATTGACTACGAATAAGGGAAAAAACCTCTACGAATATTGGGACAAAAAAATCGCCAAGGCCATCAATGATGCTGCGGCGGGTATGCCTGTGGTGAATTTGGCTTCCCAGGAGTACTTCAAAGCCGTCCACCTGAAAACCCTAAAATCTCCGCTAGTCAACATCCATTTCAAGGAATTCAAAAATGGGTCGTACCAAATCATCGGGATTTTCGCCAAGCAGGCCAGGGGCATGATGACGAACTTTGCCATTACCAATCGCCTGGAAGATCCTGAACAGCTGAAAGCCTTCAATGTCGAAGGCTACGAGTTTTCTGACTCGATGAGTTCGAATACAGAATGGATTTTTATTAGGTAGAAATACATTTTTCTTGCCATAGAACGTTTTTTTTTATTAAAAAGATGTCTAGGTTGTAGGCTAGGAAAATTACCTTTGTAAAAAAAAATCCAACTAATCTCCAATTAGGCCGTTGACAAAAACCAGATTTTCGGTAAGGAATTTTGGGATGGTGTTAGTTTGGGCAAGTCTTATATTACCGCTAGCTGAAATTTGCGGAAGAACCATTTCAACACTTGGCCAGCCTGAGCTCATTGAGTCCCGAGAAGTCGACCCCCAACTGGTCGGAGATGGCAATCTGTGCATTGTCTTTGGATACGTGGTCGGCACCTACAGTGCCGGAGGTGACTCGAGCGTCGATTTTTACGAATGGAAGATCACGGATACATCGGGCAAAGTGGTATTCAGCAGAAATGCCGGAGCGCAGGCGGAAAGCGTGCAAGTGTTATTCTCCAAAACGGGACAATATAGTGTCCAACTTAGGGTACGCAGAGGAACAGATTACATTTATGAGGAAACACTCGCCGTAACGGTCCAACAAGGCCCAGTACTCGCGCTCAAGCCGGACTACCTACTATGTGCCGGCGCTCCTACGGTTTTGACAGCGTTAGACCCGACGATGCCGAATCTTTCCCAGTATACTATCACTT
The DNA here is from genome assembly GCA_964613865.1 of uncultured Limnohabitans sp. Classification (GTDB taxonomy): domain Bacteria; phylum Bacteroidota; class Bacteroidia; order Cytophagales; family Cyclobacteriaceae; genus Algoriphagus. Next base: position 7,170 of record CAZTJM010000072.1, read on the forward strand.
GGAAGGATGTGGAAGATAACATAATAGGAACCGGCAATGAGCTTGTAACCTACAGTGAAGGTTATCATTTGATGGAAATCTATCAGAACGATGCTTCCGGTACACCTTCTTGCTTAATTACAGGATCAACCTTTGTCGGCCCCCCAATTGACTTCCGGCTTACCCTTTCCAATAAGTCGATCTGCGAAGGTCAATCGGTAAAGGTCAGCGTCGACACACCTATTTCCGGAAATTGGTTTATTCAGAAAGACTTTACCGGCTCGAGGAGCCCATTGGGTACTGGTTTCGAAATCGAAATCAACTCCGCTGGGCTATCCGGACCTGGATTGTATCTGGTGACTTTTGAGACCACGAGCGAGGATTTTCCGAATTGCATTTCATCGAGAATTGTTGGCTTTGAGCTAGTCGAAGCACCTAAGATGCCGCGAGTTACTGTGAATCAACCCGGTAATTGCACAGAGGAAACCGGATCGCTTCAAGTCACGATAGACGCTGACGTCGATGCACTCTATATTCCCGAATTAGATATCGCGGAAGGTCCAATGAGTGCCGGTGAAGTGATCACCTATTCCAACCTCAAGTCTCGAGTCTATTCGTTGGTTGTGGCAAAAAATGGATGCCAAGTGACGCAGTTGTTGGTAGTGGAGGCGGACAATCCCCCAACTTTGCCTAGCCCATCTGGTCAGTCAACCATTTCAATCACCCCCGAATTTTGCTCCGCCATCGGAATAAACCCTGGGAAGGTGGCACTGGATTTTGGCGGGCCTGTATCGCCAGGAGAGTACAGAGTTCTGGTTGACGGAAGAGGCGAAATCACCAGGGGTCAAATTCCGGCTGGCGGTCAAGCTGATTTTGATCTAAGGGGGGGAAGATACCTGTTGGAAATCAACCTCCATGACTGCAATTATGCCGTTGAAGAAATCGTCGTAAACAGAGCGTCTCAGGTTGATTTCACAGTCCCTTTGGATTTGAACATCTGCGAAACGTTTTCACTGGTCCCAGAGACTGATGAGAATCTGAGATTTACCCTAACATTCCCCGATGGAAGTACTCAATCCCTCGATTCACAGCAAAGCTTTACTTTGACTGAGGAAGGTTCTTATTCCATTTTTGGGGAAAGCATTGATCCCAGCTCGAACCTTTGTCCGAGGCAAATGGATTTCAATGCTACATTCTCGACAAACATCTCCTTTGCTCCTGTACTAGCTGTTGAAAAATGCTTTGATCCCATAAGATACCAAATTGACATACAAGGAATGACAATTGAAGAAGCGGGAATACGCTGGTATAATGACCAAGGGGATATTGTAGGCCGTGGAAGGGAGTTTTATCCGCCTGGAGTAGGCTTCTATTCTCTTTTAGTCCAGCCGCTTAAAAGTGGGTTTTGCCCCGCTTCGCCCGTTGAATTCGAAGTCGTCGCTCCGATCACCTCCGTAGCTATGGGTCTGGAAGCTGAAAAATTATGCCCTCAGCCAGACACCTCTATAATCACGCTAACGACCGACGAAACAGAGGTTGCTGACACAGAATGGATATTTTATGATCTCCAGGACAATCGCCAAGAATTAAACTCCTTTGACGGTCAGTTGGAGATCGAGGTAAACGCTCCCGGTACATACGAAGCCGTCGCTTACAACAAACTAGGCTGTGAAATCGGTCGAAACCTTATCCTGGTCGAGGAAAGCCAGCTACTTAATCTGCCAAATCTGGAAGAGCGATACGGCATCTGCGCCAGTGGAAAGACAAAGCCAAACCTGAATCCCGGAGAATACGCCGAATACTACTGGTATCTGGATGACCAATTGGTGTCAGAAGATCCGATTTTCACCCCAAAAGAGGCAGGAAACTATACCTTGAAAGTAGTGACTGAGGACGGATGCGAATTGATAGACTCTTTTGAAACCTTTGAAGCATGCGGTTTTAACTATATATTCCCCAACGCCATGACTCTCGGGGATCCGGATAGAAACTTTGAGCTGCGTGTCAGCGAAGGGATTTCCGAAGTGGAATTATACATCATCAACCGTCAAGGCGCGTTGATACATTACGACAAGGCTATAGAGATTCCAGTTGGAGAGCCGATATTGGAATGGAATGGCATGAGTAACGGAACCTATATCCCGCCAGGAATCTACATGGTGGTGCTGATTTGCCGAAACCCCCTCTTTCAATTTGAGCAAAAAATAACAGGATCGCTCTTGGTACTGGAATAGGCGCGGTTCCACTTACGGAATATTTTAAAGTGCGGGGAAGCTAAATCCTTTTTTTTTTCTATTTTGGACCGTTTCAAGCATTGTTTCACTCAACCCAAAAACCAAAAAAATATTCTTATATGACCCAAACCATCAACCGCGGCGCCCTGTTCAACGCAAGCTGTCTGGCGCTCATCACCACCGCATTTTCCTTTTCAATACGTGCGGGCATCTTGCCACAATTGGGCGACTCGTTCGGCCTAAGCGCTGAGCAACTAGGCTTTATCAATTCCATGTGGTTTTTCGGCTTCCCGATTTCCATGATTTTGGGAGGCTTGTTTTATCACAAGGTGGGTCCGGCAAACATCATGCGGATCGCGTTTATTACCCACACGCTCGGTATACTTTTGACCATCTTTGCAGGCGGATACACCACCCTACTCATCTCAACACTCTTTATCGGCTTTGGCAACGGCTGTACCGAAGCCGCCTGTAATCCTTTGATTGCCGACATGTATTCCGGCACCACCTTGAACAAAATGCTGAACAGATTCCACATGTGGTTCCCAGGCGGAATCGTGTTGGGCTCATTAGTATCCAAATTCATGACGGACGGAGGCTTCGCTTGGCAGTCCCAAGTATGGGTGATGATGATCCCGACCATTGCCTATGCAGTGCTTTTCTTTGGCAAAACTTTCCCCAAACCCCATGTAGAAGCAGCCACTTCTATCGGCTCCAACATCAAGGCTATGTTTAGCCCTGTATTCATCTTCCTGTTCTTTGCGATGGCACTGACTGCAATTACCGAATTTGGGCCTCAGCAGTGGGTGGGCTTGATCATGGGAGCAAGTGGTGCTAGTCCGATGTTGATTTTGGCCTTGACTACTGGGGTAATGGCCGTCGGTCGCTTCTTTGCAGGTCCTGTTGTAAAAGCCCTAGGTCAAACTGGTGTTTTGCTTGGTGGTGCGATTTTCGCCTCCTTGGGTATTTTCCTCTTCAGCACAGTCACTGGGCCAATGGCTTATGTCGCGGCCTTTGTATTCGCGATCGGCGTATGCTATTTCTGGCCAGTAATGGTCGGCGCCGTAGCCCAGCGTGTGCCACTTTCCGGCGCGTTGGGAATGTCGATCATTGGTGGTATCGGGATGTTTTCTACTGCGATCTTCCAGCCATTTATCGGCTCGTGGATTGATAATTCAATGGCGTCCCAAAGTGCTGCCGGGCTTTCCGGTGCTGCTTTGGAACTGGCCGCTGGACAGGAAACGCTTCAGAAAATACTGATCTTCCCAGGTATCCTGATCGTTTTGTTCATCATCTTCTTTGTCTGGCAAAAGGGCTCCAAACCAGCCGTTGCCGCCGCTCATTAACTCATCTCAAGGCAGCCAAATGGCTGCCTTTTTTTTGTCCTTGCCATGAAAAGAGTTTGGCTTTTACCACTTCTTGCCCTTTGTTCCGTTTTTGAAATACGTGCCCAAGGCATTCAAGGGCCAGTTCAAGTCCATCCTGAAAAGCGATACCTGATGACTTCGGAGGGCGAGCCTTTTTTTTGGATGGCGGATACGGCTTGGGAGCTTTTTCATCGTCTGGATGAGCAGCAAGCCGTCTTCTATCTAGACAAAAGAAGAGAACAGGGATTTAACGTGGTTCAGGCGGTCGTACTCGCAGAACTTGACGGGCTCAATACTCCAAATGCCAATGGCGATTTGCCGTTTCTCGATCTGGAAAAATGGGAGTACAACGAGGCCTATTTTCGACATGTGGATTTGATCTTGGATTTGGCGGAAGCGCGCGGAATTCATATCGCTCTCCTTCCAACCTGGGGCGATAAGCTTTTCAAAAATACTTGGGGAACAGGACCGGAAATCTTCACGCCCTCCACAGCCTACTCCTATGGCAAATGGATAGGGGCTAGATACAAGGATCGCAAAAATCTGGTATGGGTACTAGGGGGAGATCGAACTCCAAGAGAAAACTCAGAAGACATTGAAATCTGGAATCAGATGGCCCAAGGAATCTTGGAAAGCCAAAATCCGGAAAACCCAGTCCTGATCACTTTCCATCCACAGCCTACAGCGCCGGGCGGTAGCTCCAACTGGTTTCATCAAGAGGAATGGCTCAGCTTCAATATGCACCAAACAGGACATTGTCCAGGATTGGATGATTTCAAAAAAATCACCCATGACTACCAATTGATTCCCACAAAACCTACTATCGACGGAGAGCCCTTATACGAGGAACATCCCTATTGCTTCAACGCCAAAGAAAACGGCTATAGTGAAGCCGCTGATATCAGGAGGATCATGTATTGGAATGTATTTGCTGGAGCGGCAGGTCAGACTTACGGCTGTCATGCGGTCTGGCAGATGTATGATCTAGACAAAACTCCCGTCAATGGCCCCCTAAGACCATGGCACAAATCACTTGATCTGGAGGTCGCCAATCAAATGAAGCATCTGAAAAACCTCATGCTGAGCAGACCGTTTTTTGAGCGAATTCCCGACCAATCGCTGATAGCCGATGAGCAGCAAAAAGACTTAAGCTATGTAGCCGCTAGCAAAGGCAGGCGGGGTGACTTTGCCTTATTTTATTTTCCAGACGGAAAGAAAATCTCAATCGATCTTCATACACTGGTAGGGTCAGCATTCGAAGCTACTTGGTATGATCCCAGGACTGGCGTAAAAATCCCCGAAAACACCGACTCGTGGGATGTAAAAAACAGTTCAGTGGAAGTTTTGCCTCCCAGCTCCGGCCGAGGCAATGATTGGGTTTTGATTGTCGATTCCCTTCGCTAATTGTTTCCGCAGGAATAGATCAGATATTCCTCATCTGTGAAGGACCAAAGCTTCCCATCTTCATCCCTGTATGTCATGGTCCCGGTAGTTTCCAGGATCTCAATATCATCTTGGGTCGTAATGATACGTCCGTCGACAAGCTCGATTTTGCAGGGTCCCTCCACACGCGTGATATCAGAAATCTCCTCGCAAGAGGCAAATAGTAGCATGGCCAATAGTAGAATAGGGGAAACTCGCATTGGGTATCAGATGTGCCCTAAAAGTAGCCGAAAAAAGCATTTTGAAAAACTTTGAGGAATAAACAAACCATAGGGCTGCTCATTTATTTCTAGGTATTGTAGAGTCAAGGCATCGAACAAACAAATTGGGGTTCACCTACTCCTCTATCCTCGAGCGACGCTAACCACCCATTCCGCTCACAGATAAGTGAAAAGATTAAAAAATGTACTAAAAATCTAATCAAAGGAGCTGATCTCCTCTTCCTAGTCGCTGAGCACGAAAAAATGTTGCTTAAAAAATCACCCTTATCTTTTTCTTTCTGAACCTTTGGATCAAAAGAACAGGGGAAAGTTAGACACCTATTACCTACCAAGCCAATTGATCTTTCTTACAGACTAAATATGATTTAGTATCAGACGACAGATCTCGGCAAAAAGAGAGAGCGATTTCTCAACTTCTGCAAACTGTAGCACGGCGGCTTTGGATTTTAGTAAAAAATGCAAAAAAGTCTCAAAAGCTCTGGGCAGCTGATGCCGATCGGCAGGCCATGAGTATGTTCTTGTCAAAGGAACGGTCAGATTTCAAAATATCAAAAAATTCCTTCAAGTACAGACGGCATGCCTTTTCATCGGATTCGGAAAAGAAAGCGCTACTTTCCTCCACCGTTTGAAAAACCTGTTCCTCCTTTGCCAGAATTTCATTCCTGATCGTTTGCATCAATTGCGGATCACGGCAAAATCCGCGATAAAGCCGATCAGTCACCTTCTCGATCCCAATGTTGTTATTGACCTGTCCATAGGGAGGATTGACCAGCCCGGTCATGTCAAAATCATAGGGAAGCGGCACGATGGTCTTTTCGTCAAGCATTAGGACTTTTTCATTGTGCTGAAACAGTCCGGACCAGTCGGTATTGCCAATCATTAGCTGAAAAAAGTCATGCCGCACAGTAGATGAATCCTCCATTAAAGTGGGCACTATCCTCTTGTTGTCTAGAATCTTTCCTCCAAACCGCTCGGCGACCTCGTCATCATCTTCAATAAAAAAACCCAAAAGCTCAACCTTCTCACCTTTTTTGTCATCGGTATCGGTCAAGGTGACTCTCAACAATCTAGTATGGAAAGAGAAGTCTGCCACATCCTCATACAGCTGATACGCCAGATATTCCCTTCCAATGTAATTTCCCGCTGTCTTGGACTTAGAGCAGGGCAATACCAACTTCAAGTTTCTATTTCCTTGGAAAGGGGTATTTTCTGCCTGCTTTTTCTTCATCTTCACCCTCATGGGTGGATAAAAACAGTTTTCCAATCTAAAGTTTCCGCGCGTACGAATCTCAACATCGACCGTGTCTTTCTGCCCACTCTCCGACTCAAAGATCATTTGTGAATCGATGAAAGTCGAGTCGTTGGTCTCTGCTCTCAGTTGCTTGATGGAAAATTCCAATTCAATGACCAAGGGCTCCTTTGAGTCAAACAATCCAATTTGGGAGTGTGCAGAAAATCCCAATCCGAGAAAAATAACCACAATCACAAGCCGTAGCGCGAATCGAATTTTCATCTGATTAGAAGTTAGAAGCCAGAAATCCCCATGCACAAATATCAGATTTGGACATGCCCCTAAAAAATCCAAAAACATCAGAGAGCCTATCCTAATCTGTGTAAGCCCTAACAATATAACCCTTGAAATCTTGCAAAGAAACAAGCAAGACAAAGATTGTTTGGCCTATCCCCTATCCCTCAAGGCTTTAGCCTCGCTTCCCATATTCTCATGAATAGCATATGTGCCATTCTCCGTGCATGTTCTTTGGCGTAGCTTGCATGTTCTCCATCAAAATAGGTGTCAATGGTATTAAACCAAAGTTCCAACCAAGTCCCGAAATGAACTTGGGTGATGGAGTGATCCGCCTTTGCGTCCACTTCCTGATGTACTTTGGTCGGGTTAAACCTCCCCCGGCCCGGGCCGCTTTGGAGTAGGATCATCTCCCAAAAGTCAGACAAGTGAACCAAGTGACTCTGCCAATCCTCCACAATACCGTTAAACACAGGTCCAAGCGTCTCATGACTTCTTACTTGATCGTAGAATCTTCTCACCAAAAAATCAACGTCATCCCTGCTTTCGATCTTTACCTTTTTCATCTCAAGATTGGTTGCAAAACCTCAAATTCCCCATCGATTCCGTCCGGAACCTGCAATCCCAGCAAGTGGCAAATCAAAGGGTAAATATGGATATTCTGAAAGGGATCGATCTGATAGCCGGCCTTGATCTGCGGACCATTGGCATAGAAGATTCCCCATACCTCTTTGTTTTTGGGACTGAAGCCATGCTCTCCAAACACTTCCGTCTTCAGCATCGCCGCCCGGTTTTGGTACCGCATCATGCCTCGATTGTCCGCCAGATAGTAGCCAAACTCCGGAAGGATCAGAAAGTCACCGATCCGCTGGGGATAGCGCGAGATATCCGAGTAATTTTCATTCGTCTCCAAATCATCTATCGAGACGTGCGAACTTCTTGACAGGATCAGCTCCATGGCCTCTTTCTTCTCATATTTGTCAGCCAAATGCACATGGGCCAAGGCACCATTGTTGACCACACGGGCTTCGACGCCCTCGGTAAGCTCGTCCAGATTGATCAGTTTGTCCTTTTGGACATCAGCCATCCCATGGTCTGAGACGATGAATACATTAACAGGAAGCTCCAAGCTCTTGATTCCTTCAAAAAGCGCTCCCAGCTCGTGATCCAGCTTAGTTAGTCTCTCTTTGAGTTTTTCATCATTGCTGGGACCATAGGCATGTCCCACATCATCCATATCTGAGAAATAGAGTGCTATAAACCTCGGGCGATCTGCCTCCGGCAGCTGCAGCCACTCGAAAACCTTGGAAATCCGGGTCAAATTGGGTACGCTACCGTCATAGTCGAAATACTCACTGGGACGGATCCCCTGTACTGGTGCTTCCGAGCCGACAAAGAAGTAACTGACCGACTTTAAGCCGTTATTTTCAGCCAAAACCCAAAGGGGGGTCCCTCCATACCAATATCCATCTTGGACTATGTCCCGATTGCCCATGGTATATACCTGATTTTTGAAGAGTTCGTAAAAAGAATTGTCGACCAAGCCGTGGTGCTCGGGCAACATCCCTGTGGCAATGGTGTAATGGTTGGGAAATGTCTTGGTCGGGAATGAGGGGATCAGCGCCTCTGCCGCCGCACCCTCCGCTATAAATCGCGAGAGGTTTTCCGGATGAAATCTTTCGACATAGTCATGCCTGAACCCGTCCAAAGAAATCAATATCACGATAGGATCAGGGACTGTACCCTGTGAAAAGGCAGGAAAAAATTGTACTAAAATGAGGAAAAAGAAAGCCAAGACTTGCCGCATCTTTTTTTCTGCCAAAAATACCACACCGAGAACCTGAATTCAACCCGTAGATCAAACATTGTTGAGAAAAGCTTAAATGATAACTACAGGCTGACATTGGAGCAGAGTGTGGACATTTTTGCCCACAAAAACTGGTGTATCCTTCCTCACCCCCCGCCACTCACCTGCCAGTCCAAATCTGAAATTCGCTTTCACCAGTCGTAGATAGCGCGAAGACCTCAAATGAACCAAGTCATTAATCGCTGACTATCAGCACTTTTTATCAGCACGGAAGTTTACTCCTATTTATCACCGTAAGACATAAGGTATAAAATCCCGCTATCAAAAGCCGAGATCTGGAACAGCCTTTGACTTTTTTTCGCGCAGATAAAAGTTAAAAACCATGAAAACATCCAATCGAATTTTATTGGGAATAGGGCTTTTGGGAGTCTTGGCCGCAGCACCCTCTTGTAAAACTAGCAATGCGGTGAAAGGAGCTGCGATCGGGGGTTCGGCTGGGGGAGTCCTCGGCGGCGTAATCGCCGGCAAAGAAAACACAGCAACAGGCATCCTCATCGGGTCGGCAATAGGCGGCTCAGCAGGAGCAATCATTGGTCACGAGATGGACAAGCAAGCCGAAGAGCTGAAAAAGGACTTGGAAGGAGCCAAGGTCGAGAGAGTAGGCGAAGGGATCAAGATCACCTTTGACTCCGGTTTGCTGTTTGGCTTTGACCAGGCAGATTTGACCGAGGCTTCAGAGACCAATCTCCAGAGTCTGGCAAACACCCTGAAAAAATACGAGGACACCAATATCCTAATAGAGGGTCATACAGACAGCAAAGGAACGGAAGAGTACAACCAAGAGCTCTCCGAAGAAAGGGCTGACGCTGTCGCAACCTACCTCTCCGAGCTGGGAGTGAGTTCGGGCAGAATGACCGATGTGGGCCACGGTGAGAATTTGCCCGTGGACTCAAATGAATCTGAAGTGGGCCGAAGCCATAACCGAAGGGTGGAAGTGGCCATCTATGCTAACAAAAAAATGCAGAGAATGGCCGAGCGTGGTGAATTGGGAGACTAGAAGTCAATCCGCATCAGATAGTCCGTCTGGACCTCATCTCCAAAAGGAAAAGGGTGGCTTCCGAATTTTCGGAGGCCATTTTTTTCGTAAAAACGAATTGCCCGGGCGTTGTGCTCCCATACGCCTAGCCAGAGATACTTTTTGCCGTTTTGCTTAGCGAAATCAAGAGCTATTTCCAACAGCCGTTTTCCCAAGCCAGAACCCAAGTGTTCCTCCAAAACATACAGTCTCGCAATTTCCAGGCTTTCGTCATCATGGATATCAGTCTGGGCTGAGGCAAAATTCACCTTGGAGAAGGCAATGATTTCCTCCTCTTTTTCGGCTACAAAAAAGACCGAATCCGAGTTCTCCATTTCCTTGGAAAGCTGCTCAAGCGTAAAGGCCTCAGCCAAATAGGCGGACACATTTTCCGGCTTATTCCCCGCAGCAAAAGTCTGCAAAAAGGCCGTCCGTGCCATGTGAAGCAAATCCGCCGCATCGGAAGGGATCGCCTTTCTAATTTGAATTGACTCCATTAGTTGTTGGTTTCTTATCTCTAGCGCTAAGTTAACCTTGTAGCCGCCATTTTTCGACTGAAACAGACTGGCGAACTGCAGAGGCATATGTTTTCCGGAAATCCATTTTCGGGTCCGCCCCAGATCACTTCCCCCGAAGAACAAATTTTTATTTCAAAAACACAAAGCCCGCAGCGCAAACAGTCACGCCTTTTTGTTTCCCCAGAAGATAATCAAAGCCGCGGTCCCAAACATCAACAAGCCATAAATTACCGATGGAATGGTCATGACCGAATTGACCAATAGGGTGGCTGCAATCGTGATGCCGAGGGTGGCATTCTGAATGCCCGACTCCACGGCGATGGTCAATCCCTGCTTAAACTCCAAGCCAACAGCTTTGCCCACCAAAAACCCAAGTGACAAGGTGCCTATATTCAAGGCCAAAGCAGCCGGACCAGCATCGATGAAAAACTGGACGATGTTTTCTCTTTCTTTCAGAATCGCAGCAAGGACAATTAGGATAAAAAACACCAGTGAAATCCGCCGAAATGGTTTATCCCACTTTAGGGCAAGCGCTGGAGACTTTTTCAAAACCAACATCCCAATTGCCACCGGGATAATCGTGATGACGAGCACCGCGATCACGGTGCCCAAAATCTCCAATTTTTGCTCCTCCCCGCCCGGAATGAAATAACCTATCGAAAAATTGACCACAAAAGGGATGGTCAGCACGGTAATCAAAGAGGAAAAAGCGGTAAGCGTGATGGACAATGCTGAGTCCCCTTTGGCCAAATGGGTGATTAGGTTGGAAGTAGCTCCGCCGGGACAGGCTGATAGGATCATCAGTCCCACCGACATCTCGGGCGACAACTGGAACAATTTGGCAATTCCAAAAGCTACGATAGGCAACAAAAGAATCTGATTGAAAAGCCCTATGGCTACGGCCTTTGGATAGATCAAAATCCGTTTGAAATCAGCTGGTGTGAGCGTCAGCCCCATACCAAACATGATCAGGGCAAGCGCCAAAGGGAGAAAGAGCTCAGTCAGCAAACTGGATTGCATGGTATTTCGGGTTATGGTGATAGTTGAAGAAAATCTTCTACTCGGGACTCAAATCAAAGCATTTCCGCCACTGCAAATCCAATATAGGTTCCGAGGGCATTTCCCAAACTCCCCACCAGCACCCCCGGAATCAACAAATCCGGACGATTCAAGCTTTCGGCCGAAGCAAGTGCCGTTGTGTTTCCGCCCACATTCGCTTGGGAAGCCACGGCGATCACATCCCAGTCCATCTTCAGCAATGCCCCGATTCCGAAGATTACAAGCCCGTGCACCAGTACCAGCAGCCCCACAAACAGGGCAAGAGTGCCTGCCAGACTACCAACTCCCTGCAATGCCCCCAGGTCGCAAAGCGTCCCAATCACCGCCAGAAACAGAAGAATCAAAAAGAAGCCTACCGTCTGCTTCCCATACAGTTGCTGCACACCCGAAAACTGAGCCAGGATCAAAGCCAGCGTAGTCAGGAAGATTATCTCGGGTACCTGCGGAAAATAAAAAGCCAGCACCTTGCTCAAGGTCATTCCCAACAGGCCCAAAGCCAGAAGTGAGGCCAAAGAGCCGATTGAAATATACTCGATGGTTGCAACCTTCTCTCCACCACTGGAAGAATTGAGCTTCTTTCTGGGGAAAACTCTCTGCAGATACTTGGGCAATATCAAGGTAGCGATGATCCATGGCGTACCGATCAGATTATCCACAACTGTCGCAGCCGCAAACAGATTTCCTGCCTCGCTCACTTGGTAGTGTAAAGCAATAGCGTTGAAGTTGATCGAGCCGCCGATATAGGTTCCGGTGTACATGCCTGCTACGGCAGATGACAGCGGACCAATTTCCGCCGCCGGATCGACCAGAAACCAGGAAACCAAAACACCAATCACAGTTGCCACCGAACCGAGCAAAAACATCAAGAGCAGCGGCAAGCCTGCTTTTTTTAAGCTTTTCAGATCCACGCCAAGCAAGGCGATGAAAATGCCCAAGGGAGCCAAATAAACAAAAACACCATCATATATCGCATTGCCCTCCATGGCGCTGGGAATGACACCCAGATTGGAGAGCATCGCGCAGATCAAAATCACCCAGATCGGCGTTCCGACTATCTTACCCCAAGAAAATCTCGTCAGCCACTGTGCAAAAAAGACAGCAACACAAAGTGCGCCGGCTATAAAAAGAGGCTCTTGGGTAAAGGACATTGGGGAAAATAGGAAAAACAAAGAAGTTTTTCTCATTTTTTTCTATTGCCCAAAAAATCCAATGATAGAGGCAATAATTCGGAGGACTTCCGCATCACTCAAATTTGGATTCAATGGCAAAGAAAGTCCTTCTGCGGCCAGCTTTCTGGCATTTTCAAAATTGCCGGTTGATTCAAAAGGCCCCAGATCAGGCACGATGGTCGGATAATGGATCGCTGTTCCAACTCCATTCTTACCCAAAAAACTCTTCAATTCATCTCTACGGCCAGTTTGTACTACAAAAAGATGGGCGTTATGGTCCGATTCCAAAATCCCTTCGGGAAGCCGCAGTTCACTCAGCGCCGATAGCTCGTCCAAATAGCTCTTTGCAAGATCCTTCCGCTTTCGTTGGTTTGCCTCAAAATCCTCCAAAAAGACATTTAAGAAGGCTGCTTGGATGGTATCAATTCTACTATTTCTACCCACCAGTTCATGTTCATCTCGAACTGGCTGCCCATGGTTGAGCAGCAAGCGAAGTCGTCGTGCGAGCTCCGTGTCTTGAGTTAAACACATTCCGGCTTCCCCCAATGCCCCGAGATTTTTGGTGGGGTAGAAACTTAGGCAGCCGACATCGCCCCAAGTCCCAGCCGCTTTTCCATCTTGAAAAGATCCGAAAGCCTGTGCTGCATCTTCGATCACTTTCAAATTCAATCCTCGAGCTTTCTCCATCAAAGCCTCCATGTCCACCATCTTCCCGTACAAATGCACGGGAATGATGGCTTTGGTATATTTGGACACCGCATTTTCCCAATCTTGCCGGATCAGGCCGTTTTTGTCCGTATCCCAAAAGACTGGTTTGGCCCCAACCATTACAACGGCCTCTGCCGTGGACACCCAGGTCATCGCGGGCACGATCACCTCATCGCCCGGACCAATTCCCAAAGCACGAAGCGCCAGCTCTAGGGCATCGGTACCATTGGCGCAGGGAATGGAAAAACGCGATTTGAGAAATTGATTGACGGCATCACTAAGCTTTGCCACCTCTTCCCCTCCTGAAAAAACACCCGCATCCAAGACTTCGGAAAATTTCCGGCAAAGCCTTCCTTTCAAGGCTTCATCCCATCGACTCAAATCAAGAAAGGGAATGCTCATCCAAGATCTCGGCTAAGTCATGGGCAAGCGCCCGTCTGGAAAACCGGTCGATTTTTGCGTCGGATTTGGATTCGCCGTCTCCGTCCATCAGCTTTCGCAGGGCGATCTGAATTTTCACAAAATCCTCATGGCGTATCACCTCTCCGCCACCAGCCTCCTTGAGAATCTTGGCCGAATCCCCATCCGGGTCACCCAGGGCGAGAACCGGCACACCAGTCGAAAGGTATTCAAAAAGCTTTCCGGGAATATTTCCCTGCGCGTTTTTGGTGTTTGTTAGGATCAGTACCAAGACATCGGCGGCAGCGTAATAACCAAAGACTTCCGAGTGGCTGACATAACCCGGAAACTCCACCCGACTTGCCAACCATTCGTTTTCCCTGACAAATTCGCGAACGGATTCAGAGACGTTTCCTACAAAAGTCAGCTTCACCTTTTCCCCGGTCCCAGCAAACTCCTCCTTCAGGGCCTTAAGCAACGGAATCGGGTTGCGGATCGAATCGATCACGCCGGAATAGACCAGATGGAGTTCGTTTTCTTTTTTTTGTCTCGGGGAAAAACCCACGGGCAAATCCGCCGGATCGTAGCCATTGGTCAGGAGTTTGACTTTCCGATGAGCCAGTTTCTCCAAATCTTGCTGGAAAGTCGGGGAAATCGTCATTACGGCATTGGCCTCTCTCAAGACCTCTTGTTCAAGTTTCTGGTGCCTTTTTTTGATCAAAGAACTCATGGGCAGCGCGTCCAAAAACTCCCACTGTGACCAAGGATCTCGGAAGTCCGCAATCCATGGCAAACCCGTCTTGCGTTTCAGTCCCAAGCCGATCAGGTGCATGCTATGCGGGGGACCGGTGGTGATGACAGCTTGAAACTGCCCACTTTTTGCCAAGTCAGCCAGAAATTTCACCGCTGGTCTCACCCAGAAAATACGCGGATCTGGCACCAGCAGGTTGGCGCGCATCCAGATGGCAGCTTTTTCCAAAAAACCCCTGTTCTTTTGCTCCAAGAGCCTTCCAGGATGGGTCTTGGATTTTTTGACTTTGGAGAAAAGCCGATAGGGCTCCCAAATTGGGAATTTGATCACCTCCAAATGCGGGGGAATTTCCTTCTCCAAGCTCTCATCCTGAAGATCGAAATCAGGATTTTCCGGGGTAAAAACCACCGGCTCCCAGCCGGATTCGGGCAAGTACTTGGCAAACTTCAGCCAACGCTGTACACCCGATCCTCCGCTAGGCGGCCAGTAGTAGGTGATGATGAGAACTCTTTTTTGCATGGGAATACAAAGTACCAAGTACGAACAAGAAAGTGCAAGGTGGGGCAAAAAAGAAAGGGAGAAAGTTTCCCTTCTCCCTTTCCGGCTAATAGCTATAAAGACGTATTATGTCGCGTAGGCATAAATAAACTCAACTGCTGTAAGCAATACTAGCAAACCAGCAACAATAGCAAGAATCTTCACTGCCTTGCCAAGCTGTCGCTTATCTTTCTTAACCAATCCAACAAGCAAAAACCAGAAGAATAACGCAACACCCGCAATTGCAGCGAATATTTTAACCAATGAAATTATCTCCATACGTTACGCCAAGTACTCTATTAGACCTCTTTGAATCTTACTCTCCTTGCGCCAGAGAGTAGGCTCTCTTGCCTTCAAAGCTGTACAAATTCGCGGTCTGTATA
>CAZTJM010000073.1:0-20850 GCA_964613865.1 uncultured Limnohabitans sp.
TGGTCAACAATGCGGCATGGGTCGTCACCTCCAACGTAAACAACACAGACCGGGCTTTTCTCCAAAAAATTCTCGACGTCAATACCATCTCTCCCTTTTTGTTGATCCAAGAGGCCCTGCCCCAACTTGCCAAAACCAAAGGCTGTGTACTCAATATCGGATCGGTCAATGCCTGGAGCGGTGAACCCAACCTTCTGGCCTATTCGATCTCCAAAGGCGGCCTGATGACTATGACCCGCAACCTTGGCGATGTGCTCATCCGAGACCATGGCGTTCGCGTCAACCAAATCAATCCCGGATGGGTACTGACCGAGCGGGAGCGGGAACGGAAAAAGGAGCATGGACTGTCCGAATCTTGGTATGAGGGATTGCCTCCAATCTACGCCCCCGCCGGAAGAATCCTTTGGCCTGAGGAGATTGCAGCGGCTTCCATCTACTGGCTTTCTGACGAAAGCGGCCCCATCAGCGGGCAAGTCGTCGATCTCGAGCAATACCCAATGATCGGTAGAAACGCCCCAAAAGACGCCAGTACAATCAAATAATTCGAAGTAAATCAGCAAGATAAAATGCCAAAATTAGCAGCATTCCCAAAGGCCTTTATGCAGGCACTTTGCAAAGATGGAAGTATGAAAATCGCCGACTGGGTCAAACTGGCAGCTCCTTTGAACATCGACGGACTGGAATGGTACGCGGGATTTTTGGAGATGGAAAACGAAAAGAATTGGCCGGCCTTCCGCAGGATGGTTGAAGATTCAGGCATGATCATCCCCATGATGTGCTGCTCCCCTGATTTTACCCATCGGGACAAGGCGTTTCGCGAAAAGGAAATCGAAAAACAAAAGCGCTGGATCGAGATGACTGACGTGCTGGGCGGAAAATACTGCAGGGTTCTGTCAGGTCAATACCGCCCTGAATTGTCCATCGAGGAAGGAATCAAACTCGCCAAGGACAGCATCGAGGCCTGCCTTCCCTACGCACAATCCCTTGGAATCACGCTCATCATCGAAAACCACTACAAGGACGATTTCTGGGAATATCCGGAGTTTGCCCAGAAGCGGGCTATCTTTTCCAAGCTGGTAGACAGCATCCACCATCCCTTCTTCGGGGTAAACTACGATCCGAGCAATACCTTCCTCGCAGGCGAAGACCCTTTGGATCTGCTTTACGATGTCTCCGAGCGAGTTGTGACCATGCATGCCAGCGATCGGTTTTTGAAGTACGGCACGATCGAAGATCTACGTAAAGAAGAGGGCGGTGCGGTCGGCTACGCCAAAAGGCTGAGCCATGGCGAAATCGGAAAAGGGATGAACGACTACGATGCCATCTTTACCGAGTTGAAGCGGGTGGGTTTCGACTCTTGGATTAGTATCGAAGATGGCGTTGACGGGATGGATCAGCTGGAGCGTAGCGTGGCTTTCTTGAAGAAAAAAATCGCGCAGTACTGGAAGTGAGTCCACGGTCAACCGACGACAGTCGACCGAAAATACTGACCCAAAACCAGAATTCCTGAATATTAACCAAGTGGCCGTCGTCCGTGGACTGTTGACCGTTGACAAAAAACCGATGCAAACTTCAAACTACACCTCCATCCCTTCCCAATGCTTCCTCGGCGAAGGCCCGCTTTGGCACTCTGGGCGACAAAGCTTTTTCTGGGTGGATATCGAAAAGGGCAATCTTTTTGAGTACCACGGTGCCACGGGTGTCACGAGTACGCGAAATTTTCCCCATAGACTGGCCGTGGTGCTGGAGGGAAAAGACGGAAACCTGATCTTGGGTTTGGACAGGAGGCTGGCACGCTTCGACTTGGAAACCGAAGAATTAGAATGGCTCTGTGGGGTAGAAGAAGGCCTTCCGCTACATCGGTTTAATGATGGAAAAGTTGACCCGAAAGGGCGGATCTGGATTGGCACCTTGAGTACCCTTTTTACCGAGGGTGCAGGTTCACTCTATCGAGTTGGACGGGATCTGCAGCCCATAGCGCGACTGTCCAATCTCACGATCTGCAATGGAATGGCCTGGACGGAGGACAAAAAAACATTCTACTTTATCGATACACCGACCCGTCAGGTTCGGGAGTTTGACTTTGACTTGGAGTCTGGACAAATCGAATTTCGAAGGGTCGCTGTGGAGGTGCCTGCCGAACTCGGTTTCCCAGACGGAATGTGCATAGACCGAGACGGCATGCTCTGGATAGGCCACTATGGAGGATCTGGAGTATTCCGATGGAATCCAAAAACTGGGCAACTTTTGGTGAAAATCGAACTTCCAGTTCCGCATGTCACTTCCTGCTGTTTCGGAGGGGAAAATCTCGATACCCTTTTGATCACGACAGCCCAGGAAAACCTTTCTGCCGAACAACTGGAAAAATATCCCCAAAGTGGAGATGCGTTTTTGGTGAAGGTAACGGAGCCCGGATTTAAAACTAGCGTGGCGCTCTTATAACAAAAACGGCTGACCTCTTGGCCAGCCTTTGAAGCTAAAGCATCGGCTTGAATTGCCTTAAGAATCTGACATCATTCTCTGTAAAGAGTCGCAAATCCTTGATTTGGTATTTCAGCATCGCGATGCGCTCGATGCCCATTCCAAAGGCAAAGCCCGTGTATTTTTTGGAATCAATCCCGCAGTTTTCCAATACGTTTGGATCGACCATACCTGAGCCGCCTATCTCTACCCAGCCGCTGCCTTTGCAGACATTGCAGCCCTTTCCTCCGCAGATCAGACAAGAGATATCGATCTCTGCGCTGGGCTCGGTAAATGGAAAGAAAGAAGGCCTGAATCTCACCTTGGTCTCTTTGCCAAACATCTCCTTGGCAAAGTGGTATAGCGTATTTTTCAAATCGGCAAAGCCGACATTTTCATCGACATACAAACCTTCTACTTGATGGAAAATACAATGTGCGCGCGCGGAAATGGCTTCATTGCGGTAAACCCTTCCTGGTGACAGCGTACGGATAGGAGGCTTTTGGTTTTCCATTACCCGCACCTGCACGGAGGAAGTGTGGGTACGAAGTGCGATATCGGGATTCTTTTCAATGAAAAACGTGTCCTGCATCTCACGGGCAGGGTGGTTTTCCGGGAAGTTGAGCGCAGTGAAGTTGTGCCAGTCGTCCTCGATTTCAGGGCCCTCGGAAAGGTTGAATCCGATTCGTTCAAAGATCTCAATAATGCGCTGGCGAGTCGCCGTTAGCGGATGGATGCCTCCCAAGGGATAGTTGGACGGAGGCAAGGTCAGGTCAATATCGGCTGACTTCGATTTTTTGTTTGCCGAGTTGACCTTTTCGATCAGCTCCTGGAATTTTTCCTCAGCCAGCTGCTTCACACTGTTGACGACCTGCCCGTATGCTCTTTTTTCCTCGTTTGGAATTTTCCCCATCGCTGCAAACAGTTCTCCTACGACGCTCTTTTTGGAGATAAACTCCATTCGGTAGGCTTCCAGTTGATCCGGGGTGGTGGCATCGGCCGTTGCAATGGCCGCTTTGATCGCTTCGATTTTCTCCTGGTACATGGCTTGGGATTTAATCAGGGCACAAAGCTACCATTTTTAGGCTTTTTTGGGCAAAAGCCAGCGGCGAAGTCAACACTGAACCTACGAATCCTTGATTTTTTTTATTCCAGCTAAATCCAAGTTGGAAATCCGCCTCGTAAGTGCTTTCAACTTTACATCAAGAACTCTAAAAATCAAAAACCATGAACAATCTAGTGAAACTGGCTTTTGCAGCCTTCGTATTTTTGTCTGCCAATCTGGCCTATGCGCAAATGGAAAAGACCGTCGAAGTGGGCGGTGCTCCAATGTACCCCTCCAAAAACATCGTGGAAAACGCAGTGAACTCCGCCGATCACACCACCTTGGTGGCTGCAGTAAAAGCTGCCGGTCTTGTGGAAACCCTTCAGGGCAAAGGGCCCTTCACGGTCTTTGCCCCCGACAACGCAGCCTTTGACAAGCTTCCAAAAGGAACTGTTGAGACTCTTTTGAAGCCTGAGAATAAAGGTCAGCTGACCTCCGTCCTGACCTACCATGTCGTGGCGGGCAAAATGGGCTCAAAGGAGATCGCAGCTGCAATCAAAAAAGGAGATGGAAAAGCGACCCTGACCACTGTGCAGGGGGGTAAATTAACTGCTTGGATGAAAGGGAAAGATCTTTATATCACGGATGAAAACGGAGGACAATCGAAAGTCACCATCGCGGATGTATGGCAGTCCAACGGCGTAATCCACTCAGTGGATACCGTGGTACTTCCTAAAATGTAAGCAACAATCACAATAAGCAAAAAGGCCGTCTGGAATGATTCCAAGCGGCTTTTTTGGTTCCAGACCATGTTTCTTACCAAGTTCTTCCCCCTGAAGGCCGCCCCATTTGCCAAGGCTGCCTCGGCTGCTCGTCGGATTGCTTGAAGTTACCTAGGATGTAGGTGAAGGTGAGCATGCCATATCGCGTGAGCACATTGGTGTATACGTCCGTCACTGACACATCTGACACGGTTCGGCTGATGCTGTTGTTTTGGTTGAGCAGGTCAAAGATGACTACTTTCAACTCGGCCTTGTTGTTTTTGGCAAAGCGGTAGCCGCCTTCAATATTCCAAAGCCAGAAGTTCTGGTCGAAGCCTTCCGAAAGTCCGCTGTAGAGCGTATGGGCGACGTTGTTTCCGACAAACACTTTCCCGTTTTGCGAGGAGAGGTAAAGTCGGATATTCGATTCCTGCTGATAGTAGTTGTTGTCCAGATCCTGTTGCAGGCTGGAGTTGACGATGTTGTAGGTACCTGTGGTCTGAATGGAAAAGTCCACGTTTTTGCTGATGTTGGAGCTGAAGGTCAAGCCTTGGCTGAGTGCAAGGTTGTCGTTCAGGTTCCTGTCCCCATTGATCATGCCCGGGGTTCGGTTGAAGCTTACCCGGCTGTTGGTGTTAAACTGGGTTTTGATTTTCTTGATCGGCGCACCGTAAGTTAGGAAGAGACTGGTCCTCCAATTTCCGTCCAAGTTGACCGGCTGGGAAATCTGACCTCCTGAGCGCAGTAGTATTTCCCCGTTGATCAGGGTGTCCTTGGCAGTGATGAAGGTATTGTTGCCGATGTAGTTGTTGGTCGCCGAATAGTTGACAAACATGAAGAGGGTCCTCGACTTTTCCATGTTCACCTTGCTGATGTTGGCGAAAATGTTGTGGTTATAGCTCTGGGCTAGGCTTGGATTACCTACACTCATGTTGAGCGGATTTTGGTTGTTGACCACGTTCTGAAGTTGGGAGACGTTAGGTTCGTCGGTATCGGTCCGGTAGCGGAACCTCCAGCTGAAGCCCGTCTCACGGTTGCGGTAGTTGATGCTTGCACCGGGGAGCACATTGCTGAAGTCCCTTTTAAAAACTCCCTCCGTAGGGAAGAAAGACTCATTGTCCAAAGTCGCAAACTGATAATCCAAGTTCAGGTTGATACTATAGCCCTCTTTGTTGTAGGCATAGCCGGAGCGCAGCCTTTGGGTGATGAACTTGTTGTCAAACTCATTGGAAAGAGCGGTATCCAGCACAGGCCTACGCTCATCGTCCAAAATATAGGTCTTCTGGTCCGCGTTCGTTTTGTTGTTTCCGATCTGATAGCCCAGTGTTCCTATGGAATTTTGCCCCAGTGGTTCCGTCAGGGTCGCGTTGATCCGGTAATTGAATCCCTCATTCAAAGCATCCGTATCCTGAAGCGTGGTGTCCAGCAGGTTCCTATTAAAATCCCTACTGGCGGCAAGAAGATCGGAGTTTTGGTCCCGGTTGCTCCATGCGGTATATATGTCAGTCGAAAGCGTCCTTCCCTTTTTTTCGAACTTGTAGCGGTAGGTCAGGTTGTTGGAGATATTGAAGGCTTGTGTCTCTGCATCGGTGATCGACCTCAAGGCTGATAGCGAGTCTCCCGTGCTAGCCAAAGTCAAGGCATCCCTGTCGCTAAATGTCTTGTTCGTTTGGAAAGAAAGGTTTGGCGTCAGGATAATGGAGTTCTTTTCATTCAAGTCCGCCTCGATTCTTGCATTTGCGCGATGGTTGTAATTGTCCACCGTGTTGATGAGGTTCTCCTGGTAATACTGTCTCAGGTCTTCGTTGACCACGGTCTCCCGGTTGGTGATCTGCTGCAGCGTGTTAGTGGTGTTGTTGAAAAAGTAACTTCCCGTGAAATTCACTTTGTCTCCCCACTTGTCCGAATAGTTCAATCCAAGCGCATTGGTGGTGACTATGCCCCCCGAGTTTCCGACGTAGAAGTTGTTGTTTCCACCGCCCCAGCGACCGCCGCCGCCACCGAAGCCTCGGCCTCCACCGCCAGAAGCATTAGCAGACAAACCCGCCAGATCTTGGCTGGAGAAGTTTTGTTGGTTGATGTTGTTGAACAAGCCCAAAACGGAAATCCTTTGGTCCCCTTTGAATAGATTGACGCTTCCGCCTGCGGAATAGCGTTCATCGGTGCCAAACCCTCCGTAGGCTCTTCCAAATGACCCGTTTTTACGGTCTTCTCTTAGAATTATGTTAATAGTCTTGGTGTAGTTGCCGTCGTCAAATCCGGTGAGTCGGCTTTGATCCGAGCGCTGATCCAATACCTCCACCCTATCGATGGCGTCTGCTGGAAGATTTCTCAGCGCAACATTGGGATCACTACCAAAAAATTCCCGACCATCGACGAGAATCTTCTGCACCTGTTCTCCTTGAGCTTGGATTTGTCCACCCTGCATCGTGATACCGGGCATCTTTCTGATCAGATCTTCGGCCTGGGCATTTTGTTGGGTTTTAAAGGCATTCGCATTGTAGGAAGTGGTATCTCCCCGCTGCTCGCCGACTGGCGCTTGCCCTTCGATGACTACTTCTCCGAGCACTTTGGTATCCTCCAAAATAAAAAGCTCACCTAGCTCGACCGGGTCTCGGAAGCTGTGGATCTTGGTGATCGTCGCATAGCCCAAAAAAGAAATCTCAAGCTTTACCTCTGGGATCGCCGGCCGGGCGATCTCAAACTCTCCATTTGGGCCGGTAACAGTTCCCCTGAGCAGGGAATCGGTGACGGTTTTGATTGTCACGTTGGCGCCAATCATAGGCAGCTTGGATGTCCCGTCCGTCACTTTCCCGGTAAATTTCCGCTCTGGGCGGCTTTGTCCAGCCGGGCGCTGCCCGTAGACAGACAAGCCAGACAACAAGCTAAAAATCAGGACGATAAAAAGGTATGTCTTTTTCATAGAATTCAAAGTTCACACCTTTGACCAAAAGATTCAGACGACGGTTTAATCCGGATCGATATAAAATTGGAAAGGATATTTTAGAGGATGGATGGTCTAAAATTCCTTTCAAAATACCAAGCCTTTCAGACCTGCGCCATGATCTCAGGATAGGAAATCCCAAAGTGGCTGTTGTCGTATACCGCTCGTCCATTTCGTACGATGATGACTTGGGGTGACTCATGGGGGACACCAAATTCGTCCTCGATCTGGTTGGAGAGATTTCTGAAGGCTATGAGGTCCAAAAAGTATGGTACAACCTTCTCCCCATCCTCCGTCTTCCAGTTACGCAGCAGTCTGTCCAGGGACATGCTACTGACCGAACAACGGGTGCTGTGCTTGAAAATCAACACCGGCTTGGAAGTGCTTAGCGTCTTGATTTCCTCTATTTGGGTCGATTCAGTGAGTTTTTTCCAGTTCATTGTCGTGATTGCTTACTTTTGGGGCAATTGTTGCATGGGAGGAGTCAATTACCTATTACCGTCTTGGTTTTGCTATGAAAATAACCAACAAACGCCGATTTGTTCCATTTGACTACCTAGGCTTGATCATTTTTTGTGCCATCAGCTCCTGCAAAAGCCTAAACCCAAACGCCAATCCCCCGCTTCCGCGGATTCCCGATGCCTATTCGCAGGTAAACTTACCTCTGGAGATCCCCATCGAGACCTTGGAGATTCTGGCCAACCAGCGAATTCCACCGGTGCTTTTCGACGACCAAGGAATAGAAATGGGAAATGGGATAATCGGAAATCTGGCTTTTACAAGAAACGGCATGGCAAAGGTAAACGCCATGGACGAAAAGCGACTAGAGCTTACCCTTCCGATCAAAGTCACGGGAGAAGTAGGTCTAAAACCTGGCGGACTACGAAACCTATTTCAGTCCAAAGTCCCCATTAACCATTCCTTTGCACCTGTGGTGCTATTTGATCCGGGAATTAACTCCAATTGGTCTTTGGGGATTTCTGAATTTGAGGTGGAGGACCTTGGAGGAAAAATGAGCCTAAACGTCTTGGGAATGGAACTGGATCTGACGCAGATGATCCAACAGGAGATCCAAAGGTATGCAGCCAAAAACCTGATCTCAAATCCCGATTTGCTTCCACTCAAGCCACTGATAGACCGGGCTTGGAACCAAGTAGGAAGGCCTGTCCTTGTGGAATTTGAAGGAAAGAAAATGGCCTTTTCGATCCAGCCTGATTCGGTGAAACTTTCGGAAAAATTCACACCGGGCCAAAGCTATGATCTTAACTTGGGCCTGTCCGGGAAAGTAAATTCCCATCCTGTGGACGCCGTGCCGAGTAGGGCTTTCCCCTTGCCCAAGCTGACTGAAAACAACAATTCTGGAAATTTTCTCGAAATCCTCATTCCCCTTCGCTTGAGCTACTCGGAGATTGACCAGTTGCTCAGCGAAAACTTCGAAAACCAAGCCATCCGTGTTAACAAGACTACCGTTTTCCGTCCTAGTAATTTCCGATCCCAAGCATTCGGGGATAGACTTGGGATCTGGATGGACTTCCACGCAGAGCAATCCGATGGAAAAAAAATCGACGGAAGCCTATTCTTGGTCGGCTCTCCGATATTTGAGCCAGAAGAAAAAATCCTGATTTTCGACCAGACCAACTTCCATCTGGAAAGCGAGAGCAAAAAAGCAAGAATGGCTGCCTCGCTGAAAAAAGGCAAGATCATCCGGCAGCTCGACAAAAAGCTGCGCTTCGAAATGGCGGAGGTGATGGAAGAAAGCTTGAGCGGAATTCGGGAAAGACTCGCCCTGAAGACACCCTATGGGGACTTGAAAGTTGAGGACTTGGAGATCGTGCCCGATGGATTTTATCCCGCTGCGACCGGCTTGGAGATACAGCTGAAAGCGACAGGAAACGTAGCTGTCGAGTGGAAATAAAGAAAGCTGCCCGACTAACGCCGGGCAGCTTGAATTTGGACGATTGACTATTTTAATTTTTTCATCATATCCCCTGCCACACCTTTGATATCATCATCGAGGAAGCTTTTGGAAATCCTGTCGATTTTTGATTTGAGGGTCGCTCCCAACTTGCTCGCCTTGGCGGATTGCAAGGCAAACTTGACCACCGAAGGACTGCTGTCATCTAGAGAGTGCTTGAGGATCGCTTCGGCAGCGCCTGTACTTCGTTTTTGAGCTCCGTAGGCAGCGGCTACCCGAATCGGTACGGATCCAGAGGCGGCAGCTTCTTCCAGTATTTGATCCGCAGCGTCTCCTTCGATATAGCCGACAAGATAGGCGGCCTTCATCGCGAGGTTTTCGTCACTTCCGCCGACCAATTCCTTCAGAAACGGCAGTGCAGCCTCCCCAAATTTTTGGGCGGCAGCAGGATAGTCCAATTCGTCCTGTCGGAGAAAGGCCAGAAGTTCATCTGGGTTAAACTCCCCGGATGCTGCTGATTTTCGTTTTTGTGCCATGATCGTGTGGATTTAAAGTGGAGTACTGAGGTTCGAATTGCGCATCGTCGTGGACTCGGCTGCAGTCAGGTCCGGCGGAGGGTTCGTAATGTTGAAAGTCCCGTTTCCTGTCATGAGCCGATCATTGTTGTTCACGTGGTTGAGTCCCAGCACATGCCCAAACTCATGTCCCAAAGTCCATCGGCTGGCAGATCGGACTACCACGCAGCCCGGTCTTCCCGCAGGATGAGCCGCGCAGCCATTGTAACCCGGTACGGTACTCCGTACATAGTACACGACTAGGTCATTGCCGGACATGAAGTTTCGGTTACCAAAGAGCGAATTCTGCTCGGCGGTAGTCTGTCCCATGAAGCAGCCTCCCACATCGACATCGGTCAATGTGGGGAGATTCAGATTTTCTGTGGTGACCCAATCTACCCGGATCCCGGAAACTGCCCAGACCTCCTGCATTGCAGCAAATTGCTGATTCAGGGTAAAAGAAGTAGGGTTTTCAAGGATTTTCACGTGAACTCTCACCCTTTCCCTGAGCACTCGTACGCCAGCCGTAGGCGACCAATAAATGCTCCCTTTTTGGAAATGGGAAATCCTGCCAGTGCCTCCAAAAACCACCAGTTCGTCCGAGGTTGGGTATCCCACGACGCTCTTTTCCCAGCCTATTGAAGCCCAATGCTGTCTTATGAGTCCATGGACTTCATGGGCACCGGTGGTCGGAGTCCAATAGATGCTTCCGCCCTGGAAGTGGTTGTACCGCCCGACCCCGTCCGGGGTAGTGTTTTCATTGGTCAAGGGATAGCCTAGAAAGCTTCTTTCCCAACCCAAACTGGAATATTTGGAACGAATCGCCCCATGAACCTCCCAAGCCCCGGAGGACGGGCTCCAGTAAATGCTTCCGCCCTGGAAATGATTGTATCTGCCAATCCCGTCGGGACAGGCAGATTCGTCTGTGAGTGGATAACCCAAAAAGCTCCTCTCCCAGCCCAAAGACTGCCAGCGAGCCCTAATCAGCCCATGTACTTCATGGGCACCTGTGGATGGATGGTAATAGATCGATCCATTTGCATAATGCTGATAAGAACCCACACCGTCCGGACATTTATTGATCGGAGTAGTGTTTGGTCCCAACCAGCCTCCCGGACCTCCCAAGGCCTGGTATTTCAGGGTAATGGGATGCTGAAAAATCTGGATATTCTTGATCAATTCCAGATTCAGCTCTGTCCTCACCAAAGCGGGGTCAATTTTGAGTTTTGACATAGGACTATTGTAAAAATGTGAAACAAAAAAACTTACTTAATATAATGACAATATATTAAAAATCAATCTATGATAAATTATATTTCCATTTCTAAAGCCTTAATTCATCTAGTAGTTTTTCGTCAAATTTTTAAAATCGCGGATCCCTTTCTGGTGGCATTTTTTCAAAAGCTTCAACAACAGCTGTGCCGTCAGGAATGCGTCTCCTGCTGCAGTATGCCTATCGTCCGTTTCGATCCCATACCTACTGCACAGCGCGTCCAAACTGTAGCTTTCCAGTTGGATCCTATTGCGGTCAGCCTGAGGCCCGTGCTCCAGCCTAATCGCCAGATTCAGTGTATCGATCACCGGATTGGGCAACTTCTCAACGCCAAAAGGCCTAATCAATTTGACCATCATTTCCAGATCGAATCCCACATGATGCCCGACCAGAATAGAATTACCAAGGTATTTCAGGAGAAGCCGCGCAAATTCTTCGGTCGAAATCTGGTTCGGTATCCCTACCAATCCATGTATCGGTGCCGTCTTACCTCCATGGTCTTTCGCCGCAGGATACCATTCCACTGCGCTGGGAACTTGGATCTTAGACTCTGAAATCTTCACGGCACCAAAGGACAGGATGGAATCCTTTGTCGTATCCAAGCCTGAGGTTTCCGTGTCAAGAACCGTGAAATTCAGACGCTCGATTGATCGGATTCCAGAAATCACCGCTTCGTTTTCGGCCAAAAATTCCCTCACGAAGTCCAGCCTCTCCCGCTTGGGTTTCCAAAACTGCCACCAACTCATCGCCTAAAATAGTCAAGTTGGAAGCGGATATTGACGACTTCCTGCAACTCTGAAATCGGGGAGAAGGTATTCTTCAAGAGTTGGCGCTGGATTTTTCCCAACGATTGGGGTTTAATATATCGTCCGTTGTTTCGCTGGTGAAGTCCTTCCAAGGCCCTCATGCGCATCAGAATCTCGTAGGCTTTGCCAGCCTGGGAGAAAAGCTCCGCATTGCTCGGCTCCAGCTCCGATAGCTTTTCAAATCTCTTGAAGGTATTGTTGATCCCTACGACCTGATGGCTCAAAATGAGCAAACGCGCCAAGTCGGTCAGTGGAAGCATTGCCCTGGCTTTGATGTCAAACTGATCCCTGTTTTCGCCGGATTTCTCCACCACAAAATCCTTGAAAAAGCCCAACGGCGGGGGATTTTTCAGTGCATTTTGAGCGAGGAAGTTCAGAAAAATCCGCTTTTGCCCTATCTGCTCATACACGTGCTGGGTGAGTTCCTCCACAAGAGACCTTGACCCGGCCACAGATCGGTAGTCAAAAAAAATCGAAACCTTCATCAGCGCTTCAGGGCTTGGATGATGTATCCAGTCGGAAAAGTAGTTTTTCCAGACAGAAAGCGGCTGGACCCACTCAGGATTGCTGGCCATGATCTTCCCCGGACAAGGATCAAAACCACAGGCCAAAAGCACTTCGACCACATTTTCCCCTAACTTTTGAAAATATTCGGAGGCTATCGTCTCCAGCTCAGGCGGCACATCTTGGTACAAGATCGCGTTGTCAAGGTCCGTCCTCAGAAGCTGCTCCTCCCTTCCCTCGCTTCCCAGCGAAAGAAAGCAGAATCGGGTCTCGCCCATTTCGGGAAAGTCCGGTTTGAGCTTTTCTTTGGAAATTTTCAGGGCTTGACTGATGATCACGTCGTTGATCTCCGTCATCACCGATGCTACAAATTCCATCGAGATCTCATTTTCGAGGTAGTACCGCAGCATTTGTTCCGCCCGGTCCCGAATCAGCCTCATGTCCCGCACATCCAAGGTATTCATCATCCCGTGGATCAAGACTGCAGGGCTGTTGCCCATGGAAAGAAAGATGTCGTGGTCGGCAATAATTCCGCAGACAGGACTATGTGAGCTGCCGTCTTCTGTCAACACCAAGTGGTGGAGCCTGCGGCGGATCATCTCAAGGTAGATGGTCGTGAATCCGTCCTGCTTTTTCACCGTGACCACCGGAGATGTCATCACTTCCGACACGGGTTTTTTCGGAGAAAAGCCAGAAGCTACGACTTTGCTTCTTAGGTCCTTGTCGGTCAGAATACCCAGCGGGAAGTCTTCCTCGCTACAAACCACGATACTGCTGACCTGGGCATTCGTCATGAGCTGGGCGACATCTTCTATGCTTGTGTCGGGAGCACATTTCAGGACATTCTCCGAATACCTGACTTGCGCCGGGTCGGAAAAAATCAGAAGAGAATGGTCTCCCGAAGTATTTCTGAATAAACTTCTCGCCTTCTGTCCTTGGGAAAGATCCTGCCGAACCACCACCTGCCCCGCCGCAAAACCCGCCGCAAAAAAAAGTGCAACTCGGCTGTTTTCCTCCAATACCTTTTCAAAAACCTCCACCGGAACGGCATAAATGAGACTGTTTTCGATGATTTTGGAGCTGAGAAGGTAGGGGCGTTTTCCCAGTAGCGCCAACACGCCAAAGACATCCCCTTCATCGCAGACTTCGCGGATTTCATCTCCATTTGGCGTGTCTTCTACTAAATGGATAAGCCCCTCCTTCAGGATAAAAAAGTGCGGTCTCGCCGCCTCTCCCTGTCGAAACAAAGTCTCGCCCGACTCCAGATATTGAATCTCGACTGAGCGCGCGACCGGTTCGAGTTCGCTTGGACTGAGAAAGGAAAACGGAGGGAAGCGCTTGAGAAATTCGGCTACCCGCTTGACGATGACATTGCTCATTTACATCACTAAAGGCTAAACTGAATCATAGGCTGACAGAATGGCAAGGAAATTTCCCGGCTCAACATTTGAACAAACCGAAACTTAAGCTATTGGAAATGAAGGGTCTTTTCAAATTTTTCCGGCCATTTCGCCGACTTCTTTGGGCATTGATCGTAGCCTTTATGGTCGGTGTGCACAATTTCTACAAGCAGGAAATGGACTCTCCAGATTCGATTGTGTCTTCTATCGAGATGGATGCGGAAGAAAACGACTCTACTCCGAAAGACTAAAAAAAGAGCCGGGGACTTCGGCTCTTTCACTTTCTATTTCCTTCCGGCAATGATCTTTTCGACCACTTCCGGATCGAGTAGCGTCGAAGTATCTCCGAGACTATCCAAGCTTCCTTCCGCCACCTTCCTTAAAATCCTTCGCATGATCTTGCCCGAGCGTGTTTTTGGCAAACCCGGGACGATCTGTATCTTATCTGGCTTGGCGATAGGTCCTATGATCTTGGAGACCGCATCTTTGATTTCATTGATCAGATTGTCCTCAGTTCTATTCGTCATATCGCAAATGACATAGGCGTAGATGCCTTGTCCTTTTACTTCGTGTGGATAGCCGACCACCGCGGACTCGATGACTTTAGGATGTTCGTTGATAGCGTTTTCTACCTCGGCAGTACCCATTCTGTGTCCGGAAACGTTGATCACATCATCCACTCGACCGAGTATGCGATAGTAGCCGTCATGATCCCGCTTCACCCCATCGCCTGTAAAGTACATGTTTTTGTACGTCGAGAAGTAGGTTTGCTTACATCGCTCATGATCGCCGTAGGTAGTGCGGATCATTGATGGCCATGGAAACTTGATGCAAAGGTTGCCTTCGACGGAATTGCCCGTCAGCTCATTTCCCTCGGCATCCACAATGCAAAGCTGAACTCCCGGGAGTGGCAAGGTTGCGTAAGCGGGTTTCGTTGGCGTGATCCCAGCCAGGGGTGAAATCATGATTCCCCCAGTCTCAGTCTGCCACCAAGTATCCACGATCGGGCAGCGTCCCTGTCCGACATGGTTGTGATACCAATGCCAAGCCTCTTCGTTGATTGGCTCCCCTACTGAGCCTAGGACTTTCAGGGAGCTGAGGTCTTTACCCTGAATTGGAGCAGTTCCAAAGGCCTGAAGTGCACGGATCGCGGTAGGCGCAGTGTAGAACACATTGACCTGGTGCTTTTCGATGACTTCCCAAAATCGGCCTGGAGTGGGATAGGTCGGCACTCCCTCAAACATCAAGGTAGTAGCTCCGGCCAACAGGGGACCGTATACGATATAGGAATGTCCAGTGACCCAACCAATATCAGCCGTGCACCAATACACATCCCCTTGGGAATATTGGAAAACATTGTCAAAGGAATACTTGGTGTACACCATGTAGCCGCCGATGGTATGAACCACTCCCTTTGGCTTGCCTGTGGAGCCGGAGGTGTAGAGGATAAAAAGCATATCTTCACTATCCATTTCTTCGGCTTGATGGATTTCGGATTGACCCTCCAATACCTCATGCCACCAAAAATCCCTTCCTGAAACCATGTTGGTTTCTTGACCGGTTCTTTTGTACACAATCACGGTTTCGATCGAACTCTTTTCCAACGCCTCATCTACCACTGATTTCACTCCGATTTTTTTGCTTCCCCTGAAGTTTCCATCAGAGGTCAGGATAGCCTTTGCTTCGCAGTCGATGATTCGGTCTGCGAGCGATGAACTTGAAAATCCCGCAAAAACCACCGAATGGATGGCGCCGATCCGAGCGCAGGCCAGCATTGCTACGGCAGCCTCCGGCACCATGGGCATATAAATAATGACCCGGTCGCCTTTTTTGATTCCTTTGCTTTTCAGCGCATTGGAAAACCGGCACACCTCGACAAAAAGCTCTTTGTAGGTCAGCGTACGCGTGGCCTCTCCCGGTTCGTTGGGCTCCCAAATAATCGCGGGACGATCCCCGAGGGTATATAAGTTGCGCTCAAAAATGTTTTCGGTAATATTCAATTTCGCATTGACGAACCACTTTACATCAGGCTTCTCAAAATTCCATTTCAGCACGCTGCTCCAACGCTTTCTCCAATGAAATGAATCGGCAATTCTAGCCCAGAATTCTTCGGGCTGGGCAACGCTTTTCTGGTATTCGTAAAGGTACCCACTAAGGGTATGTAATCTGTCACTCATGTTAATGGAGGTTATAAAGGGGTAATGTTTCTTTAGTGATTTTGGGCAGCACCTGCGCCCTTGGGAATCCGGATATTCTGGATAAGATCCTGCACCTGCTGAGGTGGTGCAGGGGTAAATTTAGAAATGCCAAAGCATACGGCGAAATTCAGCAGCATCCCCAAAGCGCCAATTCCCTCGGGCGAGACTCCAAACCACCAATTTTCTGGGGTGTTGAGCTCAGGATGGAGGAATTTAAAATACACGATGTAGCCGATAGTGAAAACCAAACCGGAAATCATCCCGGCAATGGCTCCCTGCTTGTTGGTCTGGGTTGAGAAAATCCCAAGGATAATTACCGGGAAAAAGGAGGCAGCTGCCAGGCCAAAGGCAAAGGCGACAACTTCCGCTACAAATCCCGGAGGATTAACCCCAAAATATCCAGCAAATATCACCGCTCCAGCGGCAGCTATCCTGGCAATCAGCAGTTCTTTTTTTTCCGAAATTGTCGGATTGAAGGTTTTTACCAAATCCCGTGACACCGAGGTAGAAATCACCAACAGCAATCCGGCAGCGGTGGAGAGTGCGGCAGCCATGGCCCCGGCAGCGACCAGTCCGACAACCCAATTTGGCAGCTTGGCGATCTCGGGGCCAGCGAGCACCATGATGTCCTTGTCAATGGAGAGTTCATTGGTATCTGGATCGGCGAGGTATTGGACCTTCCCGTCTCCGTTTTTGTCATCGACAGAGATGAGATTTGTCTTTTGCCAGTTTTGTATCCAAACTGGAAGCTCGGAGATGTTTTTTTCCGAGGTGGAGTTGATGGCGTTGTAAATCCCAAAGGCTGCCACAGCCGGAGCGGTGGTGTAGAGGATTGCGATGAAAAACAAGGCATAACCTGCTGAAAGCCGCGCATCTTTCACTTTTGGAACGGTGAAAAAACGGACAATCACATGGGGCAGTCCAGCTGTACCCACCATCAGAGCCAAGGTGATCATAAACATGTCCGTCATGCCTTTCCTTCCCGAAGTATATTCAGCAAAGCCCAGTTCTGACAGCACACCATCGAGTTTTTCCAAAAGAGGAGTACCGTCGGCGACACTCCCGCCAAGACCAAGTTGCGGGATCGCGTTGCCGGTCAGCTGCATGGAAATGAAGATAGCCGGTACCATGTAAGCGAAGATCAGCACGCAAAACTGGGCGACCTGCGTGTATGTGATGCCTTTCATTCCTCCAAGCACCGCGTAGAAGAACACAATACACATCCCGATGATCACGCCCGACTCGATCGGAATTTCCAAATAGCGCGAAAAAACGATTCCCACACCCCTCATCTGTCCCGCCACATAGGTGAAAGAGATGAAAAGCGCACATATTACCGCGACGACTCTCGCTTTGTTGGAATAGTAGCGGTCTCCCACAAAATCCGGCACGGTGAATTTCCCAAACTTTCGGAGATAAGGAGCAAGCAAAAGTGCCAAGAGGACATATCCCCCGGTCCACCCCATCAGATAGACAGAACCATCGTAACCAGAGAAAGAAATCAATCCTGCCATGGAAATAAACGATGCGGCCGACATCCAGTCGGCGGCAGTTGCCATTCCATTTGCCAAGGGAGACACTCCCCCTCCCGCCACATAAAATTCTTGGGTGGAGCCGGCTCGCGTCCAAATTGCGATCCCGATATACACTACAAAGGAAAGTCCGACAAGAAGATAGGTCCAGGTAAGTATATCCATAGGTGAATTCAGTCTTCGTGAACGTCAAACTCCCTGTCTAGTCTGTTCATTCGAAGCACATAGACGAAAATCAGGATAATGAAAGAATAGATCGCGCCCTGCTGGGCAAACCAGAATCCCAGAGGATATCCCCCGAGGTGGTAGCGATTTAGGGGCTCTACCAAAAGGATCCCAAAACCGAAAGAGACGACAAACCAGACAACCAGCAAAGTCATGAGCGTGCGCAAATTTTTCTTCCAATAGGAAGTCATTCTGTTTGGCGTTTCCTTCATAAAATCGATGCGGTTTGAGGGTAAAAAAGCGGGTGAAATAGCGGCTAAAATGCCATTTCTGGGATAGAAATTTCTGCTTTTTAATTCAAAAATGAAATACTTGATTCTGGAGACAGAATCCAAGTCATTTTCTGCTAAAAGCCAAAAATTTTTGAAAGTCTTGCCACTTTTCTTCAAAAACCGAACATAAGGCTACAGATTCTTACAAAAAATCTGGTGGATTCTTAAAAGGCCAAGGAATCACACAAAGTACTCCGACGCCATCGCCAATGCCGCCGCCACAAAGGTGACGATGAGCTTGTTGAGCTGAAACTTGTGATGGGGACTGCTCTCAAAGAAAATCGTCGTGGAGATGTGGAGAAATCCGCCCGTGACCAAGCCGTAAAGAAGTCCGATGCCTTCATTGGAAAGGGCCCCTTGACTGATAAAAAAAGCGCTGGAAAACATGCCCAATGGAGACGCCAAAGCGAAAATAGTCAATAGAACAAGTGTCCATTTTTTGCTCAAAGAAGCCGAGAGCACCGCAGCCAGTGCAAAAGCGGCCGGCCCCTTGTGCATGATGATACCGAGCAGCACAGTCTTGTCGCTGTGGGAATGTCCCGAGACCAGCGACGTCTCCGGCATGGCTGAGCCATGTGACAAAAGTGTACCCTCCAGAAACGCGTGGATAAATAAACCCAGCATCAAGGTAATCACGCCTTTGGACGTCTCAGAATGGTGCTTGTGGATATGGCCGTGCTCTATGCCCGATGACCAAAACTCCAGCAACTGCTGCAAGAGAAAGCCAATGAGGATATAGAGGCCCATTCGGGAATTGCTATATCCCGAACTAAACAGCTCCGGTACGATGTGAAGAATGGTGATGGAAAAAAGGTACGAGCCCGCAAAAACCAAGGCCAATTTGAAAAATCTATCCTTGAAGGCCGGCGCAAAAAACACCAAAGAGCCCGAAATCATCACAGTAAGAAAAAGAAACAGAAAGTTTATTCCCATAGTCGCAATTTGGCTTTTTAGCTAGTCAAAAAAGCCCAGTCCGGTGATAACCGCCGCAAAGGTAAGAAAATTCAATGATGTTGCATTTAGCAGGTCTATTTTACTGGAAAAGACAAAAATGCACTTAGTTCCGGACTCGCATATTGCTTCAGCTTTCCGGTTCTTTCATTGTATATCAGGAGCATCTCCAGATCCGATCGGGAAGAGTCCAGTTTCATCGCCTCTCTCCAACCTAGCACCATCAGGGCATCGGACAGGGCATCGGCTGTCTTGGCGTCAGGGCCCACCACCGTCACTCCCAGCAGTCCGTGCCTGACCGGAAGGCCAGTCCTAGGGTCTAGGGTATAGGATAGGCGAAGCGAGTCTTCTATATAGGTTTGTTGGAAATCGCCTGCGGTGGAAATTGCTCTATTCTGAAGCGCAACAATCCCTTCTGCTTTGGCTCCGAGACTGTCCGCCAAGTAGTACACTCCTATCTTCCAGAGCTCGTCGCGCTCGTTTTTCCCTTTGGCCAAGTTTTCACCACCGATTTGAATCAGGTAATTTTCTATGCCACGCTCCTCCAGAAACTCCGCCATCATGTCCATCAGATAGCCTTTGGCGGATTTTGAAAAGTCCAGAAAAATGCCGCTACTCGCCTTGCGAACCAGGGTATCGGTCACAGCGATTTTTTTTAAGCCGACAAGCGGAAGAACCAGCCTGATATCCAAACTGTCCTGCAATCTGGCACCCGCGCGGGAGAATGTCCACACGTCCTCTATCGGCTTCATTGTCGGGTCGATCGCGCCTCCATAGAGGTCAAATACCCGATTGGCTTCCCCGAAAACATCAAGCAAAACCGGTGATGGCGACAGCAGGGTATCACGAAAATTGAGCCGGTTGATCTCGGAAGTGGGCTCGGAAATGGAAATGATCAGGCTAAAGGCATTGATCATCGAATCTATCGACGGCTTGAAGATCCGGTTATCCTCGTCCAGATATGTCACGCGATATTCCGCGTCCAGTGCATTGCCAAAGAAAGCGACTTTGCCCGGTTGGTGGGGCTCCAAATTCCTGTTTGCCGACCGTTCCTCCCGGGTTCGCCAGGCATAGACTAGCAAAACAACAGCAAAAAGTATCAGTGAATATACAATGTTTTTCCTAGCGTTGGGATTCATTGAGTGGGAGATTTCGGGACGAATTTAGGTCATTTTTTGTCAGATCGGGCAAAATGGAAAAGTTCTCCGCATGGGGTTTTGTTTATATTTGTGCGTATCCCAAATGCCATGAGAGAAGACTATCTGAGAGGTGATGAAGAGCAACTAAGCCCAAAGGACCGGGAATTTGAGCGGGCACTGAGGCCATTGAGTTTTGAGGATTTTACGGGCCAGGCCAAGATTGTAGAAAACCTCCGGGTTTTTGTACATGCAGCAAAAAAGCGAAACGAGCCGCTCGATCATGTCCTGCTTCACGGGCCTCCGGGTTTGGGCAAAACCACGCTTTCCAATATCATCGCCAACGAACTTAAGGCTGGGATTAAGATCACCTCCGGGCCCGTTTTGGACAAACCTTCCGATCTGGCAGGACTACTGACCAATCTTGAAGAAGGCGACGTGCTTTTTATAGATGAAATCCACCGACTCAATCCCATCGTGGAGGAGTACCTCTATTCTGCAATGGAGGATTTCCGTATCGACATTATGCTGGACAGCGGTCCCAATGCCCGTACAGTCCAGATTTCCCTGAGTCCTTTCACGTTAATCGGCGCGACGACGCGATCCGGATTGCTCACCTCTCCTCTTCGGGCCAGATTTGGAATCAATTCCCGGTTGGAATATTATGACGCCAAGCTTCTGACCGATATCGTATCCAGATCTGCGGGAATTTTACAAACACCGATCGATGAGATTGCGGCTTACGAAATCGCCCGAAGAAGCCGAGGTACACCCCGAATCGCTAACATGCTGCTGCGACGGACGAGGGACTTTGCAGAAGTCAAAGGCAATGGCACCATCACTCTAGACATCGCTCAATATGCGCTGGAGGCCC
>CAZTJM010000073.1:20860-22018 GCA_964613865.1 uncultured Limnohabitans sp.
CATCAACCTGGAAATTGCAAAAATCGCCCTCAATGCCCTGGATGTGGACGAAAACGGTTTGGATGAGATGGACAACAGAATCCTGCTCACCATTATCGAAAAATTCAACGGAGGACCGGTAGGCCTTGGTACCGTCGCCACTGCCTGCGGTGAGGAGGCGGAAACAATCGAGGAGGTGTACGAGCCTTTTCTTATTCAGGAAGGCTATCTCAAGCGAACCTCAAGGGGGCGTATGGCTACAGAGCTCGCCTACAAACACCTGAGGATCAAACCAACCGGCGCAACCGGGACTCTATTTGACCTGTAAAATAAAGCGGCTTTGTGCGCTTTTTGTTTTCATACCAAAATCGATTCATCAAAGGTCTGACCGAGAAAGCCAGAATGATTTCCTATTTCACTCCCCTGAAAAAAGGATGCACATCTCGGTTGAAAACGTATTTTAGGGGCTTCCACACGCCTGATCCAAAAATCTGATGAAAGTCGTCCAGTACTTTTTCTTGATTCCCTTTTTCTTGTTTGCTTCTGCCGGATTTCCCCAGCAGAAAATCAACTCGCCAAATGTAGTCCTGATCATCACAGACGATCAAGGCTATGGAGATCTACGCACCCACGGCAATCCCCATATCAATACGCCTACTATCGATGCTTTCGCTGCAGAGAGCGTCCGTTTCACCAACTTTTATGTTTCGCCCGTATGCGCACCCACTCGGGCAAGCCTGATGACGGGGAGATATTCCCTCCGAACAGGCATCCGGGACACCTACAACGGGGGAGCCATGATGGCCGGAAGCGAAATAACCATAGCGGAGCTCTTGCAGGCAAAGGGCTATGCGACTGGGATCTTTGGCAAATGGCATCTCGGCGACAACTATCCCATGAGGCCCAGCGATCAGGGGTTTGAGGAATCCCTGATCCATCTGGCAGGAGGCATGGGGCAGGTCGGCGACATCACTACCTACTTTCAGGGAGAAAAAAGCTATTTCGACCCTATTTTATGGCACAATAATCAGCGGCAAAAATATCAAGGATATTGCTCAGACATATTCGCTTCGGAGGCTATCAATTTTAACGAGAAAAACAAAGATCGCCCATTCTTCACCTACTTGGCTTTCAATGCTCCGCATACTCCACTTCAAGTGCCGGAGGAACATTACCAAC
>CAZTJM010000074.1:0-21567 GCA_964613865.1 uncultured Limnohabitans sp.
GCTTGGAATTGATATCTGCTGAGGCCAGCTAGTTTTGTTTCTTAAGAGCCAAAAGAACGAAGAAGTAGAGGAAACAAGACAAGTTTTAGAAGGTAGGTGAGACCGGAATCAATTTTTCATTTATGAGATTGCTTCGGGGCCATGAAACTGCAATTTAGTTTTAGATCTGACCAACTAGCCCCTCGCAAGGACGGACAAAACAATCGCAAAGTTTAGTTTTAAAGGTATTGCCGATCAACGTATTTATATACTAGTCCATTTACCCCATTTTGAAGTCTTCAACAAACACCACTTAACCATGAAAACCCGAACCGGAATTTTTGCTTTTGTCCTAGCTGCTGTCCTCCAAATCAAACCTGTCCAAGCACAGGAAAGCATGCTTTGTCAGGGTGCTTATTGGACCGAGGACGAGGCCAACGTTCACATGAAGCAGTGGGCAAAGGAATGGACGACGAAAGCCGATTGGGAAAAGAGAAGTCAAGTCATCCGAGATGGTCTCATAAAGGGGATGAAGTTGGATCAGATGCCAAAACGGGATACTCCCTTCAATGCCATCATCCACAGTACACGGGAGATGGACGGCTATATCGTCGAGAACATTGCCATTGAAAGCTTCCCCGGCTTCTACATCACCGGCAACCTGTACCGGCCTTTGTCGAAAGAGCCTTTTCAAAAAAGCCCGGGAATCCTCAGCGTCCATGGCCATGGAACAGACCCCCGTTTTGGTGAGAGCGTCCAGAAGCGAAGCGCGGCCTTTGCCCGGATGGGGGCGGTGGTTTTTGCTTACGACATGATCGGCTATGGCGATTCCAAACAGGTGGAGCACAAGTTGCCGATTGCTCTGACTATACAAACCTACAATTCCCAGCGGGTCATAGACTATCTGGTGTCTAGGCCCGATGTAGATCCTGAGCGAATTGGCGTGACAGGAGAGTCCGGCGGAGGTACGCAGACGATCATGATTACCGCTTTGGACCAGCGAATCAAAGTCTCTGTGCCAGTCGTCATGGTTTCGGCTTACTTCTTTGGCGGCTGTACCTGCGAAAGTGGCATGCCCGTGCATAAGAGCGCCCATCACCAGACGAACAATGTGGAGATCGCCGCGCTGGCAGTTCCACGCCCGATGCTTCTGATTTCTGACGGAGGCGATTGGACGCAAAATACTCCGAGAATCGAGATGCCCTATGTGCAGCGAGTCTATACGCTGTATGATGCGGAGAGCAAGGTAGACAACGTACACCTTCCTGCCGAGCGCCACGATTATGGCCCAAGCAAGCGCTTTGCCGCCTATAATTTTCTGGCAAACTACCTCGGTCTGAGTGCAGGGAAAATTCTCGTCAAAAATCAATTTGATGAAAGCTTCGTCACGCTATTGCCCAAGGAAGAGCTCATGGTCTTCAATGAAAAGAATCCTATCCCGGCAAACGCCCTTAAAGGAGATCAGGCGGTGATGGATTTCCTCGGACTTAAACCCTGATCAAGTCTTTTCCATACCCTATTAAATTCACATGAAATTCCTTCACACGCTATTTCTGTCGGCTGGATTGATGGGAAGCTTCTCGCTTTTCGCCCAAAAAGCCAATGTGGTCACCTTTGGTCTTTGTACGGATGTGCATATTCCTACCATGCATGACTCGGACGAGCGCATGACAGTCTTCATCGAAGCCATGAAAAAGCAAAATCCCGACTTCGTCATCGAGTTGGGTGACTTCAGTATCCCAAAGCCGGAGTTCCAAAAAACCTATGACATCTGGAATTCATTCCCTGGGGAAAAATACCATGTCATCGGCAACCATGAAATGGACGGCGGCACATCCCACGACAAGGCTCTCGAGTATCGTGGTATGAGTTCGGGCTACTATTCCTTTGACAAAAAGGGCTTTCACTTCATCGTTCTCGACGGCAATGACAAAACCGATCCGAGCAAAAAAGGCTACCAACAGCTGATCGGGCCAGAGCAAATGGAATGGCTAAAAAAGGACTTGGAGCAGGCTGAATTTCCCGTGATTCTGTTTTCCCACCAGGGACTGTCCATCTACCAAACCCACCAGGAAACCTACGGAGTAGAAAACTACCAAGAAGTCCAAACCTTGCTCCGGGATCATAATCGGCTCCATCCTGAGCGTAAAGTGATCGCCTCCTTCAATGGGCACACGCATGTCGACTATGCCGAAAACATTGACGGAATCTGGTACATTTCCACCACCTCCATGGCTTATCATTGGCTGGGTGAAGACTATGGCCACATACGCTACAGCGAGGAAGTAGACAAAAATTATCGCTGGATCAAGTACACCGCTCCTTTTAAAGATCCTTTGTTCACCACAGTCGAGATATCCACCAAAGGAACGATCAAGATCGCAGGCAAAAAAACCGAATGGGTGGGACCGTCCCCTTTCGAATTGGGCTTTCCGGAAAACTTAAAACCCTTCGTGCATCCAGAAATCACCAAGCGCAAACTGAGGTTCGAGTTGGAATAGCCAGTCCGAACTGGCAAACAACCTAGGGATTAGGACATATTAATTCCTGTTCGGATAGTCCAAACCGCCATTTTTTGGGTCTCTTCGGGGGAGTGCCTTTTACTCTGGCACTGTTGCCAGCTTCTCTTTTCTCCATAACCCTGACGAAATGAACCTTCGGAATTTGTTACCAGCTCGTCCGCAAGTGGTTTTTTGCCTCCTTGCCGCTGCTTTTCTGTCCCTTTTTTCCTGTGACTCGCAAGGCCCTGAAAAGACGTCTACAATTCAGTCACGCGTCGCAGATGAGGCTTTCGTCCAGGAAGTTCACGAAGCATTTTATGTCAATGGCAATGCGGAAGAGAATGAGGTGAGGGACATCACAGTTGACCTTCAAAACCAGGTCTGGATTGCGACCGCGAGCGGAATTTACAGAAAACCGAAGAGCCAAAAAGAGTGGGTTTCGGTAATTGATGGGACTGATCGTGGTCCTGCCTATGCAGTGGAAAAAGACGAGGCTGGCTCAATTTGGTTGGGGACCTGGGATGGACTTTATGAGGCCAAGAGTGACGGCATGATCAAAATTGCGGGCGTCCAAGGGCCGATCTCTGAGCTTGCTTCTGCTGGAGATGAGATCTATGCCTTGGGGCCAAAAGGAATTTGGAAAAAGAAGGGAGGGGTCTGGGAAAAAACTTCCTACACGATAGCCAGATCCGTGCGGGATGCCATTTCCGATGACAAGGGCCAGCTTTGGGTGGCCACAGATGCTGGACTTTACCTTTGCGCAGGAGATTCGGCGATTCTATACCAAAATACGGACGAACTGATCAGCTGCTACGCCCGTGCGCTTGCATTTGGGCATGAAGACCAAGTTTGGGTTGGAGCGATGGGAGGCGTGTCGGTGCGGGAAGGCCAAAAACTCAAACACAATCTGACCACCAAGGAAGGCTTGCCCTCTATCCACGTTCG
The DNA here is from genome assembly GCA_964613865.1 of uncultured Limnohabitans sp. GTDB lineage: Bacteria > Bacteroidota > Bacteroidia > Cytophagales > Cyclobacteriaceae > Algoriphagus. The sequence goes on from CAZTJM010000074.1 coordinate 3,426, forward strand.
ATCCGTTTCCCGATCTCCCGAGGGAGTGATGTGGGTAGGGACGGATCGAGGGGTAGTCCGGTATTTTCCCGACGGCAGCCGATCCCTGCTCTTCAGCCGTCGCTGGCTTACGGACGATCAGGTCAATCAAGTAGCCTTTGACAAAAGAGGGGATGCCTGGGTAGCGACGCAAAATGGTGTCAGCCACATCCGGAAATTCCCCATGACTTTGGCCGAAAAGCAAAGCTATTTTTACTCGGAACTCATGGCCAAGCACATGCGCGAACCTTGGATCTGCGGCGTGCTTCGCCTAGAGGTGCCCGGCGACACCTCTACCTGGAAAAACTCCGATGATGACAACGATGGGGAATATACTGGCGGCTATCTGGCGATGGAAAGTTTTCGCTACGCGGTGACCAAAGACTCCGATGCACTGGACAAAGCCAGAAAAGCGTTTGGGTTCCTCAGGCTTCTATACGAAGTGACAGGAACGGATGGGCTTTTCGCCCGAACCATCGTCCCTGCAGACTGGACCCAGCTCCACGATCCCAACCGCAGCTACACTGAGCGGGAGTTGGCGGAGGCACTCGTGGCCGATCCACGCTACAAACCGGTCGAGCAGCGCTGGAGACTTTCAGCGGATAAGAAATGGCTTTGGAAAGGCGACACCAGCAGCGATGAGATGACCGGACACTTCATGAGCTACTTCTATTTCTATGAGTTTGCGGCTACTGAGGAGGACAAAAAAGACATTCGCTCACACGTGTCCAAGCTGATGGACGCGGTAATCCGAAACGGCTATAACTTGGTCGACATAGATGGAAAGCATACGCGCTGGGCAGTTTGGTCGCCGGATCAGCTCAACCGTGATCCGGATTGGGCTTCGGAGAAGGCCATCAATTCCTTCGAAATGCTAGCCTATCTAAAATTTGCCGCAGCCATTACAGACGATGAAAAGTACGAGAAGAAATACCGAAGACTGATCGAGGAAGAGGACTACATGAAAAACGCGTCCCAGCTTAATCGTAAGAATCCCGCTTGGAAAATTTATTTTGACTTGACCATGGAGGGCTATCTTTTCCCAATTCTGCTGAAGTACGAACAGGATCCGGAGATCCTCAAAGTCTATCAAGAGCTCGCCGAGGAATGGATGGGCATGCAGACCGAAGGGGAGAACCTGATCAATAACCTAAGCTATTCCCTCGCCACCGGCAAAAAAGTCAATGTTTCCCAAACTGTCGCTTTCCTGAGGGAAACCCCTCTGGATTTGGTGGACTGGCTGATTGACCACTCGAAGCGCGAAGATGTGCAGCTGGTCCATTCACCAATTCTAGAGGAATTGCAGATCTCACAACTTCCCCCGCCGGCTATTCGCGCTACCGTTCGCTGGGACAAAAATCCCTGGGCAACAGTGCAGGGCAATCCATCCCAAGTGCGGGAGCCGGTATTTTGGCTTTGGCCGTACTGGATGGCGAGGTATCTGGAGATGATTGAGTAAAGTTGGCGACTACTGAATGAATATCTAGGTTCAGAAATTTGGTGAAGGGGGCATCGGGATTTTTAGCAGCTGAACGGCAAATTCCTTGGGCTCTTGACTGGGGATCTCGTGGGTAGATTTGTCAAACCAAACCAATTCTTTTGTCGGAGCTTTCAACTGCTCGTAGTAGATGCCAGTCACCTTGGCATTAGAGACTAGGTCTTTCCTTGCGACAAAAAAATAAACCGGACAATCCAGCTGAGGAGCGTGTTTGAGATAGTCCACTTTCGAGGCCGCTAGGAAGAGCTGAAACCAGGTTTTGTCCCAGTTTTCGAAGATGTGCATGGGGTAAGTTTTTGGAGTGACCTTCACGCCGCTGAAGTACGCTGTCCATTTTCTCTGGAAATACAAATCCCTCCAGCTGTGAAAGGGGATTTGGATATCGGCTAGTTCCTGGATCGCCAAGTCATTTTTTTCTTCCTCTGCTCGCTCGCGGATCTCGTCAAGGGTCAGTTTTTCAGAAAGTTCAGGTGCAACCATCCCTGAAACGTGCACATAGGCAAGCAGCTTTTCCGGATGGTTTTTGGCATATTCCAAACCTAAGAAACCGCCCCAGGAGAATCCGACGAGCAGGAGCTTTTTGCGCCTAAACCTTTCCAGCAAGTAATCCACGACTTGTTCCGTGTCGTGGTGGAAAAGCATGGGCGTCAGCGGAACAGGGGAGGGATTCCAGGCCAGCGTGTTTCCGGTTTCCCGTTGGTCCCATTGGACGATAATAAAATCTTCTTGAAGGGATTTTTTGACCTTTTCCAGGTAAGGCCTCGAACTGAAGCCCGGTCCGCCATGGAGAAATAGAAGAATGGGCTTCGAATCATCTTGGGCATCCACTTCGATATACTGATTGATTCCGCCGATTTCCACTCCTTCTTTGGTGTGAATGGCTTGCTGGCCAAGACTTGCGAAACAGACCAGTAAACAGGAAAGAAATAGGAGGGGCTTCACCGCTTTATTATTGATTTTGAGCGGGTAGGCAAGGAATGCCGTCCTTTGCATTTGGACCAAAGGGAGGCTTGATCCTATAATCCTGGATTTGCTTGGCGACATCGGTATCCTTCATCTGGTAATCCGGAGTGTAGCGCAACTCATCCCAATAGATTGACTTTGGGTTTTCAAATCGCGGATCATCAGTCGCTTCCATCCAGTCAAGAAGCTGTTGCCGCAGTTCTTTTTTGATGTCGGCGAAGTTGGAATGGGCGGCCAAATTGTTCAGCTGATAGGGATCCGCCATGACATCATAAAGTTCCTCTTCTGGTCTGGCGCCAAATGCCAAAGAAAAGTAGTCCGGCTGTTTCGCAGCCGTTTTTCCTTCCATCTCCATGATCAAAAACTTCGTGATCGAGTGATCTACGTCACCATACTGTCCGACCGACTGGTGGACGGTCGGGTCACCGGCGGGATTTCGCTCCGGCATGGGATTCCAGATGTAGAGGAATTGCTGGGTTCGAACCGCCCGCATGGGAAAGCTGAGATCGCCTTTTCTGACATTGGCATGGCGCTCCCGCTCGAGAAATACCTGGTCCCGATCTTGGCTTTCTCCATCCATAAAAGTCCAAAGCGATTGCCCACTCATATTTTCAGGGCTATTTCCGGCTGCTTCCAAAAAACTCGGGGCAAAGTCCACAAAACTCACAAAGTCATGGATAACAGTGCCTGGCTTGACTTTCTTTGGCCAGCGAATCGCCAATGGCATGCGGGTGCCGTAGTCGTAGAGATTTGCTTTCGCACGGGGAAATGGCATGCCGTTATCGCTGGTCATGACGATGATCGTGTTATCCAGCTCGCCAATTTGCTCCAGCATGGCGATCAGCTGCCCGCATTCCCGATCAAAGCGTTCGATCTCAAAATAGTAATCCAGGATGTCGTTTCTCACACAGTCGTTGTCTGGGAAAAAGCCGGGAATGACCACATCTTCCAGCTTCATTCCCGTCTGGATACCGGTGTTGGGAATATACTCCCGATGCGGGTCAGAGCTTCCAAACCAAAAGGTAAAAGGGGCTCCGTCCGGACGATTTTTCAAGAATTCGGCAAAATCCGAGTAGCTTTTCCCCGCCGGATTGTGCTCCAAACCCGAAATTTTGAAATCTCCCGGTCCCCAGCCTTTGCGGGTCAAACCCGTGAAATAGCCCATTTCTTCCAACAAACTCACATAGGTGGGGTATTGGGCTGGCCACTCTGACCAAAGGTTTCCTCCGCTTTCGTTTTCATGCGGATAGCGTCCGGTGAGGATGGAAGCTCGGGATGGGGAGCAGGAAGGGGAAGCCGTGTAGGCATTGGTGAAAAGCGCACCTTCTGCTGCCAACCGGTCAAAGGTTAGAGTTCTGACTATTTTATCACCATAAACTCCTGCATGGGGATAAGACCAATCGTCAGCGATGAGGAAGAGGATGTTGGGTGGAGTATCAGGTGGAGCTTGGGTGTGGGAGGAGGTGAAAAGGCTTAAAACAAGCAGTAAAAAAGGTGTCAGGATCATTTTGAGTTCGTTCTATCCTGCTCAAAATAAGCGCTATCGGAGGATTGTGCAAGCGGTATTTAACCCGGTATGGTCAGAGACGACAGATACTCGCTTCCATGCTGCAAAATGTTCAGATCAATGCGCTCCGGGATTCCCGGTAGGCGGCCTTTTTCAGAAAACTGCCAGATTTCCCAGTTTTCGGTTTCCGGCTCCACGATTCGATTGTAGTTCGCCACCCAAATGGGATATTCGTCAAAGCCTTCATTGTGCAATACTTCCCAGAAAAACCGGTCGCCGGTGTAGATGATGGGTTTCACTCCGTAGTGCTCCTCCACGATTCGCAGCCAATTTTTCAGCCCTTCCCGCAGTTTTTCCCTAGGTTGTATGGTACTGTGTCTTTCGATGTCGAGGACAGGGATGAGGTCGCCGGGTTTTAGCTTTGCAATTTTGATGAAGTTTTGGGCCTGCTTGGTGCTGTTTTCATTGGGCCGGTAGTAGTGGTAGGCGCCGCGTTTTACGGGCATGTTGCCAAATCCGTCCCAGTTTTGAAGATATCTTTTGTCAACACCGTCGTCCCCCATAGTGGCGCGGATGAAGACAAACTCGATGCGGTGGCCTTCCAGCTGGAGCTGAAGTCCTGCAAAGTCGATTTGGTCTTGGTATTCCGAGACGTCAATTCCTAGACTACCGTCTGGATAATTACGAAACACATGTTGGAGTTTGAGCTCTTCGGTCAGAGGTGGAGAATTTCGGGTAAGATAGCCAAGCCGCTTTTCCAGCTTTTCCCTAAAAATATAGACTAACACCACGGTACCCAATGCGACCAAAAAGACGCAAAGGAATACGGCAAACCAAGAAGGGGAGGATTTTTTGCGGGGCATAAAGTGGGCAAAGTTCGAAAAAAATCAAACTCTTCGCCATTCCAAGGATGGATACCAAACTTGGTTTTCGTAATTGATTGGTTTTCTTTAGATTGATCTGAGTTGAATTTTTCGATAGGCTATGACTTCAAAACTGTTTGCCGTATTGGCGTTCGTTTTATTTTCTTCCTGCAAAGATCCTACAGAAGAGACACTTTCATATGTACCGGAGCGCTCTGATAGGCCACTGTTGGTGAGTGAATTCGCTGATCGCTTGGATGTTTTGGAAGTGCAGACTCCCTATCCTATTTCCGGCGTTCCAGTGATTCTGAGGTCAGATCGGTATTTCTATCTTTTCGAGACCGAAATGGTCACGACATTGTACCAACTCGATCTCAATGGGAAGGTGCTACGAAACCTGCAATTCGAAGAAGACGGCAGATTGCCCGCGGCATATATCACCCAAGTAATTCTTAAGGGTGATCGGATCGGGATCATTTTGTCCGGTGACCGGGTTACTTGGCTTGACGAGAAGCTGGACGAAATTGGTGAGGAGATATTGCCCGTCAAGGCTAAGGTTCATTTTCTGGACGATGTTGGGAACATTGCATTTACCAATCGAATCGACGATGGTGATTGGGAGATTTTGACGTATGATTCTGTCATGCGCTCAAGCGCTTTGCCGGTAGATCGGGAAGCCTATAGTTTTTACAACCATACCTACTCCCAGTTTTCATCTTGGGGAGAAGGGGTGCTGTTTTCCCGAGCCTTCAATGATACCATCTATCTCTGGGAAGGAGAAGGATTTCGTCCGCTAGTGCATATCGATCTTGGAGCACGGGCCTTCCCTAGGGAGAAACTCTATGGAGTGACCCATCCGCCTGATTTTGGCAAAATCATCCGCTCGCCAGAATACAGCTATCTTATTGGGGAAGTTTTTGGTTTGGATGGGCAGCGGATTATGTTTCAGCTGATGGATGAATCAAGGCGAAAACTGGCTTTGATGGATTTTTCAAGCAAGCAGCTGACATTCTACCCAGGGATCATTGACAACTCCGTGACTGGGATGAACCTGGTTTTTCCTCAATTCTCCGAAGACGGAGTCTTATACTTTGGGATTTCTGGCGAAGAAATCCAAGAAAACTACGGTGCACTCCCGGCGTCTTTTAAGCATAGGTTGTCGGAGACCTACGACGAGTCTTATTTTATTTACCTGCTCAAGGTGAAAAAGTAGTTCTAGCATTAATAAGTGCTAGAGTGCTAGCCAGCTAGTCCTATGTCGAAAACACCACCCGAGCCTACCTCAACCGGCTCGTAGAGCTGGGGAGCTGTAAAAAGCGGAAAATCAGTGGCGACAACTACTACCTGAATCTGGAGTCGTATCGGATTTTGTGAACGTAGACAAGTCGAAATTTTTCGGCCAACATGTTGTACCGAATTGTTAGTTCGCTATATTGGGTTTTTAGTTTTTCTGATTTTTCAAAAACCAACCTAATGACAACAACCAAGACACTGAGTACCTATGTGCTGATGGTTTTCTTTTTTACCGGCTGTAGCCCTAAATCCCCCGAATCAAGCAAGGCGGTTAGTCTGGCCCTCGAAGTGACCGACTCCATCCAGGTCGACTATTTGGGAGAGATGCGCCTGCAGGACTACGATCCCGGATCGGATCAATACCTTCTGGTCAGCGATTTGTTCCAAAACTATCTAGAAGTGGGCGTAGATGGCAAGATCATCCAAGACAAAACCTTGGCTGTAGATGGACTGGACAATATCTCGACAGCAATGGGCCTATCTTACTTGGACGGAAAGGTGATTGTGCTTACCCCGGATCAGGGCTATGTGAAGTTTGAAGATGGCAATCGCATGGACAATGTGAAAGTGCCTTATCCCTATTCTACTTTTGTTTTCTATCCCAAGCTTGGTTTCCATGAAATCGACGGTAAGGCGATCTATCCCAATCTCTGGCCCGAAAGCATGCAGATGGGCTTCGATAATCCTGAATTCTATTTGCAGCTCTATCGCAGACCGATCATGCAGATTCAGGATTTGGCCAGCAAAGACACCCTGGGGATCATGTCTCTGCCTCCATCCTCGCCGCTCAGCGATGGGAGAATCCATGGCATCCCTATACCAATAGTGACTCAGCGCGGAAAGGACTGGCTGCTTGGGATGTGGTTGGAACCACGATTTTATGTCTATCGCGAGGAAGCAGGCAAATTCGAATACCTAAAAACAGCGGAATTCGACGTGCCCAATTGGGCGGGATATACCCCGGTGGAGCCAGCCCAAGCCGGGACTTTCTTTGACCAGATGCAGTCCTTCACTGCGGCTACGGTGGAAGATCTTTTGGTCATGGGGGACTACGTACTAGCTGTTTATAGAAAAGGTGTTTCCCCAGAAAACTACGCCTCATTTGACCGAAAAAAAGAGGAGGATAGGATTGAGCTCCAGAAGATCAATCCCTACTATGTGGCGGTCTTTTCGAAGGATTATGAATTGATTCAGGCAGATCTAAAATTGCCCGCAGGTGTGCACGGCCCCACCGTAGTAAACAACAACGGCGAACTGGTGGCCTCCAAAAATCCCAGTCTGTCCGAGGTGGAAGATGAAGGGCTAATTCTGTACAAGATGAAACTGGTGGAAAAGGAGAAGTAGCTTGATCTTTGCATCGTCTTTTGGGCATCGATGCCTCTTCACATCCTAGCTGTCGAGTTCAAACACCGCCGACTCCAAGGGACCGAAGTCTAGCTCTAAAAATGCCTCGTTTTCATTGACGTGGAGGAGCGTTTTCTTTTTTCCAAACATCACCTCGCGCACTTCTTTGGTTCCAGTCACCATTTTCCATTTTCTGAGCAGTTCCTTGGGAAGCTTCAGATGTGTCATAAATCCATGGTGCTCGTCAAAATTGCAGACGACGATCAACTTTTGGTTTCCTCCCCATCGGGCGAATGCAAATTGCTTTTGTCCGTAGCCGGAATGGGGGCGGCAGTTCAAGGTATTCAGCTCCTGATATTCTCCTCTCAATGCAGGAGCGTCTAGGGTAAAGTTCAATACTTCCGAGTAGTAGTTTCGCAGTGCTTTTTCATTGGCGGAAAGCTGCCCTCCGTCAAATTTCCCCGCGTTCATCCACTTCTGATGTTGGGGTACGCCGATATAGTCAAAGATCGAGGTACGGTTAGGATGGCCAAAGCCTGCCCATTCCTCTGCAGGTTCGCCGACTTCCTGGCCAAAATAGATCATGGTAGGCGATGTGCTAACCAAGGCGGACAGCACCATTGCCGGCATGGCCTTCCAGGGGTTTTTAGCAAACTCCGGACTTGCAATCCTCACTTCGTCGTGGTTTTCCAGAAAGTGGAGCATGTGGTGTTCGATGTCTTTCAGCCCTTCCAGTATCGCCAATAGCCGGTCTGTGTGGCCGTGGCCTTGGACAATTTCTTTGAGCGTATCGTAGAGACCGACTTTGTCATAGAGGTAGTCCACCTTCCCTTTGAAGATAAAATCTCGGTAGAGGCCCGGATTGTATACTTCTGCTATCAGCATGGCATCGCTTTTCCGGGACTTGATGTGGGAATTCAGATAGGACCAAAACTCAACTGGCACCATCTCGGCCATGTCATATCGGAAACCGTCAATGTTTTTTTCCAGCCAAAAGAAGGCGATATTCCTGAATTTCTTCCAGGTGTCCGGCACGTCTTTTCCCTTCCAAAACTCTACATGCTGCGTCCAATCCCAATTTGCGGATTCTGCTGGCAATTCCGGAAAATCCTTTCCGCCATCCGGTCGGATGCCATAGTTGATCTTCGCGGTCTCGTACCAGTCATAGAAATCCGGCTTTGCCTGTCTTGAACCGTTTCCTGTCCACTTGGCGGGAAACTCCCTATATTCCTTTTTCAGCAATTGATGCGGCTCACCACCGAGAGGCTGGTAGCCGTTTTGGGGATCCGGCACCTCAAATGCTTCACCGGGGATATAATAGAAGTTGTTGTCCCGGCGATAGCTGACGGAAGTATCATCGTCAGCTCCTAAGTCCCGGACTCCGGGAGGGTTGTTTCGGCCCTCGTAGTGTCGCGAGACGTGATTGGGGACAATGTCGATGATGGCTTTCATACCCTGCTTGTGGGTGCGAGTGATGAGATCCTCAAACTCTTGCATACGCCGAGTCACATCTACAGCTAGGTCTGGATTGACCTGATAGTAATCCCGGATGGCATAGGGTGATCCGGCCCGGCCTTTGACTACCGCGGGATGGTCGGAGCTGACCCCGATCTCGGGGAAATCGCCCACCATCGCGTGGTGGAGGACTCCAGTATACCAAATGTGTGTAACGCCCAGTTTCCTGATCTCCTCAAGCGCTTTGTCTGTGAAATCATCGAATTTTCCGACGCCATTTTCTTCCTTGGTTCCCCAAGGTTTATTGTTAGTAAACTTGTTGCCGAAGAGCCTAGTAAAAACGTGGTAGACGACAAACTTTTGAGGCTTCATTGCTGATGGTTTTGGAAAAGCTGCCGCTGGATTCAGGCAGCGGCCAAAGACGGATTCATCAGGTTATCGGGTCAATCGGTACAGCAAAATAGTATTTCTTTTGATCAAATCGGGATATTGCTTCATGTTGATGGTTTCGCCCGGAGCATGGGCACCGCTGCCGGAGGCCCCAAGTCCGTCTAGGCAATCCATGAATTCGGCTACAAATGAAATGTCGCCGGCACCCCGACTGCCGGGATCTCCTGGTTTCACCTCTCCAAATCCCATATCCAAGCTGACTTGGTTTAGGATCTTGGCCAAGGCATAGTTTCCTTCGCTGGGCACCATGGAGGGAAGGGCGTCCTTAAAAGTGATTTCCGCATCGGTCTGGTTGAGGTGTCTTGATACGATTTCCTGCATTTTTACCCGGGCGGCTTCTTTTTGGGCTTCGCCCAAAAATCTCAAATCCCCAGTGACGAAGGCCTCTCGGGCGACGATATTGGTTTTGCCGAGGGCTTCTCCCTTTCCGCTGACCTCATTGTAGCTGATGTCTGAGCCGCCGATGATCTGACCGGGATTGAAGGTCAGGTATTGCTCGGAGGCAAGTGTTTCCTGAAACTCCCTGAGGATTCTTGCTGCTTCGTAGATGGCTCCATAGCCTACCGACTCGCGAAATACTCCGCTGGAATGGCTTTGCCTTCCGCTTGTTTTTAATGTCCAGGTGCTCGCGCCCCTTCTTGCTACCGTCACGGTGCCAAAGCCTTGGGCGGTCTCGTAGGCCAAGGCAATGTTATGTTGTTTCGCCCGCTCGACAAAGTCCTTTCTCGAAACAGTGACATTGCCAGAGCTTTCCTCATCTCCGGTGAAATACACCGTGATCGTGCTGTCGTCCAAAAGGCCAAGTTCATTCAAGGCTTTCAGACTGGCAAGAATCAGGACATCGCCTCCTTTCATGTCATTGGCACCTTGGCCGGTGGCGGTGCTGTCATTGAGCCAGGTAAAAGGAGAGAAGGGCATGTCTTTCTCAAACACCGTGTCGAGATGACCGATCAGGAAAAGCTTTTTTCCTTTGCCGCCTGTACGGGAGGCGATGAAATGTCCCGCACGATTGACCTCAGTCGGGAGCTCAAGCCATTCGGTTTTGAAGCCTATCTTTTGAAACTCCCGCTCGAATATCTTTCCTACCTGCCGCACGCCCTCCGGATTTAGAGAGCCCGAATTGATGTTGATGAGTTCTTCTAAAAGGGCAAGAGTTTCCTGGTAGTTTTTGTCGATCAGTTCGAGGAGTTTTTGCTCATCTCTGGACAGGTTTTGCTGCGCAACAGAGAAAAGCGGTAACACCGCCAAAAGTATGTATAGGGTGAATTTTTTCATGTGTGAAAAATAGGCGAAAAAGCGGGTGGGGACAATGTTGGGTTTTTAATCGGATGGAATTGGCGGGAAATTTACTACGGATCGTGCCGCTGGCATCCCTAATCTATTTTTTTTGCCTAAACCCAGAATTTAATTCTGGGCTGTTAAGATAAATGCCTAAGGCATTTATCCAAAGAAATCACTCGAGGTAACATCAGCGCTAAAGGCGCATTTTGTGTCAGCCCCAAATTTGAGTTGGGATTATTTGGCAAATAAATACACCAGAGCCCTGAAGGGGCGGTCTGTACCTTATTTTCGTAAATCCTCAGAAGTCGCCAAGGCGATCACTCTTCCCCGGTCCCCCACCGCATTGTAGAAGTGATAGACGATGCCTTTCCATTTGATCACCCAAGGCTTATGGGCATACTGCCTGTCGTAGGGCTCTGAGGGCGCGACCAAATCCGCACCTTCCCAATCCGTCCAGTGGACCAAGTCGTAGGAGACAGCGAAACGCTCAAAGGCCCCCGGCTTCCAAAACGCTCCGAAGTAGAACATCACATAGAGATTCCCCATTTTGACGATCTGTGCGTCCCCGCAAATACCTTGGTGTTTTGTAATGACCGGGTTTTTTTCGTAGCGCTTCCAGGTTTTCAAGTCCTCGGACACGGCCATGCCTATGCTTTCGTACTCCGCCGTGTCGCCTTTCGCATTGTAATACATCACAAAGGGATAACCGGTATGAAGGTCTCGGTCGCGGATGACGTGGCTCTTGTAGATGGTTTTGTCCTCAAACCACCGGGCATCTCCATCCTCCGGCGATAAAAGCGGCTCGTGCGCGGTATTCCAGTGTCTGACCTCCGTCAGACTTGGTGAGCTGGCAAGTCCTACCTTCAGCGTGCCTGCTTCGTAGCCGATGCTGCTGCCGCCGAGATAGGTCATCCAGTAGCGGTCTCGGAATTTTTCCACCTCATAGTTCCCTCCCCATTCCGTGTTGACCAGCGCGGGATATCCGGCTTTTTGGTTGGCGTCCCAGGTGCCTTCGGTGAATGAGAGGATTTTCCCCTTGGACTCCCAATGGAACAGATCCTCGCTTTGCGCCAGCCAGGTCTCATAGCCCTTCCCGTCAAAGACGATATAGGTCATGTACCAAAGCCCGTTTTCCCGAAAGATGGTGGGAGAGTCTATCATCTTGGTAGTGTCGGGATGTTGGAAGACGATGCCGTATTTGAAGGGCGTTTTGACTTTTTCGTACACTTCCTCCATCACATGCGAGGAAACTGGTTCACCAAGGGTTTGGGCTTCGATCGAAAAAGAGAAAATTAGGACAAAGAGCGTAAGAAAATGGAATTTCATAGGGAAACGGAAATGATGAAGATAATTCCTGCACGTTTGGTAAGCAATTGTATTTAGCTTCGAGCCTTACTCAACTCTTCCTTTATTTTGGAACGCTCGTTTTTCGGTTTTTCCAAGAGAAGTCCAACGGAGTTTGAATTTGACCAGTCTTACGAAGTCTTGCCTGCCCGTAACTTGTCCTGCTTCAATGGGAGGCAGTTTGTCGCAAACGACTTGGAAGGGGTTTCGCTGATATTTACCTTATCGGGAAACAAACTTGGCGTTTCCTGTCCCAAGGGGTAGAAGGGCGGATTTTTCTCTTGAAACCATTGGCAGACCTTGTGTTTGAAACAAATGATCCCCCATTTGTATCGATTCGATACCCAAGCTTGTTTTCAAGATTTGGCTAACTTATGCCCCCAAGTAAACTCAAAATATGGCCAACTTTAACATAGACGCAGACAAGAATCTGACCTACGATGCAATAGTCATCGGCTCGGGAATCAGCGGGGGCTGGGCGACAAAGGAACTTTGCGAAGCCGGTCTAAAAACCCTCGTCCTAGAGCGGGGAAGAATAGTGGAACACGTGGAGGACTATCCGACCATGAACTACGACCCATGGGAGGTGGAGCTCCGGGGCAGTCTTACCCCTGAGCAAAAAGCCAGGCATCCAAAAGGGGGGAGGTCCGGCTTCATCGGATCGATGAACGAGCACTTCCACGCCAATGATGTAGAAAACCCTTACACCGAAGTCAAACCCTTCCTTTGGGTACGCGCCCACCAGATGGGCGGACGCTCCCTGCTCTGGGGCAAACAAACCTACCGTTGGTCGGATCTGGACTTTGAAGCGAATGCCAAGGATGGACACGGGGTAGACTGGCCGATTCGATACAAGGATTTGGAGCCTTGGTATGCCCATGTTGAAAAATTCGCCGGAATCAGTGGGGAAGCTCTGGGTCTACCCCAACTGCCTGACTCGCACTTTCTCCCTCCCATGGAGCTCAACTGTGTGGAAAAACACATCAAGGAACGCATCGAAAAGGAGTTCAAGGGGCGGAATATGATCATCGGCCGTGTAGCCCACCTGACCCAGCCGCACAATGGCCGCGGCCAATGTCAGTCCCGCAACAGATGCGACCGCGGCTGCCCTTACGGAGCCTACTTCAGCTCCAATGCGGTGACCCTACCTGCGGCAAATGCAACCGGAAACCTGACGATAAGGCCCTATTCCATCGTCCAATCCGTCGTTTACGATGAGCAAAAGGGCAAGGCCAGCGGCGTTCGCGTCATCGATGCGGAGACCGGTGAAGACTTGGTGTACAAGGCGAAAATTGTGTTCGTGAATGCCTCTACGCTGAGTACGACCCAGATTTTGCTCAATTCCACTTCCAGCCGTTTTCCAAATGGATTGGGCAACGACTCCGGTGAGCTGGGACACAACCTGATGGATCACACCTACCGTATCGGGGCTATGGGCACCGTGGATGGTTTCGAAGATCAATACTACAAAGGCAGACGGCCCAATGGTATCTACATTCCCCGCTACGTCAACCTGAAGGACGGGCCCCAAAGCGACAAATTTGTGCGGGGTTATGGTTTCCAAGGCAGTGGTGGTAGAGCAGGATGGGGAGCCGGCAGCAATCAGGAAGATTTTGGAGGCAACTTCAAGGACGGATTGATGAAGCCGGGGCCGTGGGAGTTTTTCATCACCGGCTTTGCCGAGTGTTTGCCTTACCACGAAAACAAGGTGTTTCTGAATAAAAACGTTCAGGACAAGTGGGGGCAACCTACGCTAAGTATCGATGCCCAATGGGGTGCCAACGAGCTTGAACTCAATAAGCAGATCCGTATCGACGCCCGCGAGATGCTCGAGCGTGCAGGATTGAAGGACATCATGGATTTTGACAAAGAACACGAGATGGGTTACGGTATTCACGAGATGGGCACCGCCCGCATGGGCAAAGACCCCAAAACCTCCGTACTCAATGCGACCAACCAAGTCCATGGCTGCGCCAACGTCTTTGTAACGGATGGGGCTTGTATGACTTCTTCCTCATGCGTGAATCCCTCCTTGACCTATATGGCACTTACCGCCAGAGCAGCCAACCACGCAATTTCCGAACTCAAAAAGCAAAACCTCTAAGCCATGAACAGACGAGAAGCACTAAGAAAATCAGCTTTGGGGCTGGGCGCTGCCGCGGGGGCACCTACCTTGCTGAGCCTACTTCAAGCTTGCGCCAAGCAGGATAGACTGACTTGGACGCCGCAGTTTTTGAAAGAAGACCAAACGGTATTTGTCTCCTCCTTTGTAGACTTTCTTTTGCCCAAGACCGACACGCCGGGAGGCTTGGACGTGAAGGCCGATATCTTCATCGACCTGATGTACGCTAAGGCCTATGATGAAGATGGTCAAAAAAATGTGGTGGCAGAGATAGAAAAGTTCAACCAGGACTGCAAAGCAAAGTACGGAGCGGTCTTTGCCGAGATGAATGCCGAAGACAAAGGAGCTTGCTTTCGTGAGCACGAGGCCAATTCTCCCAAATTTCCCAAGAACGTCTGGGGTACCTCCGTGGGGCCGAGTGAGCCGGTGGGATTTTATCGTAGTTTGAAGTCCATGGCGCTTTGGGCCTATTTCAGCTCGGAGGAGATTGGAAAAAATGTCCTGAGCTACGATCCGATTCCGGGGCCGTATCAGGGTTGCATTCCGCTTTCTGATGTGGGAAATGCCTGGAGTTTGTAAGTATGAGAAGAGTTTAAACTAGACTAGGAGTCTTTCGCCAAAACAGCGAGAGACCTCTGTTTTTTTGGCTGTGGAAAAAACTCCACATTTTTTTGTGGAAAATTTTCCACAGCTACCCCGCATCAGCAGTCTCAGGGTCGGTTTTTTTGTGGCACGGATTTGTTCTACCCTTGTGCAAATCGGGATGAGTAACACATGAATAGCGATACATGAAAAAGGCGTTGATAATTGATGATGAGGTGGATTTATGTATGCTACTTTCCATGCAGTTAAGGTCCCTGGGGATTCCAAACGAATACGTGAACACTATAAGTGAGGCAAAGGAGAAGTTCAAAAACAATCAGTATGGTATCATTTTCCTCGACTTGAACCTTAGGGATGGAACTGGGTTTGATATGCTGAATTACATGAGCAATTTTCCAAAACTCCAGAAGGTTGTTGTCATTAGCGCATATGACAATGAGCGAAGCAAAGTGTTGGAAAGTGGTGCAGATTTTTTTCTCCCGAAGCCTTTTACCAAAAAAAAGGTAGCGCAAATCATTGACTCGATCTAAATTTAAAATCTATCCTACTCCCATGAGCAACCAAATCCTAGTAATCGACGACGACCAGGACCTCTGCAGGGTCTTATCCAACTTCTTAAAAAAGTCGAATTATGATGTCGACGTGGCATATAAGGCGGAAGATGCTTTGCAGCTACTCCGGGGTAAATCCTATGATCTGATCCTCTGCGACTACAAACTGCCGGATATGACTGGAGTGGAAGCGCTGCAGAAAATCAAAGTTCTCAGTCCGGAGGTCGCAGTGGTCATCATCACGGGATACAGTGATGTCCGTACCGCAGTGGAGACCTTCAGGTATGGAGCAAACGACTACGTGACTAAGCCACTCTATCCGGATGAGCTACTGGTCACAGTGAAAGAAACCATTCAGAAAAATCAGGAAAGAAACGAAGCCCGCAGCGGCAAACCTGTCCAAAAGGCGAAAGTTGAGGGGAAAGGCACAGAAAACGTACCCAAATACCAATTTGGTAAAAGCGAAGCATCAAAGGCAGTGCAGCAATATGTGGACTTGATTGGGCCTACGGACATGTCGGTATTGATCATCGGAGAGACGGGAACAGGCAAAGAATTCGTCTCCAACTCGATCCACAACCAAAGCAATAGATCAGGCCGGCCTTTTGTAGCCATTGACTGCGGGGCCTTGCCAAAGGAGCTTGCGGGAAGCGAGCTTTTTGGTCATATGAAAGGTTCATTTACCGGGGCGATAGCGGATAAGCCAGGAAGCTTCGAAATGGCCAATGGAGGCACCGTGTTTTTGGACGAGATTGGAAATCTGAGCTACGAAAACCAGGTAAAACTCCTCCGGGTGATCCAAGAGCGGAAAATCAGGAGAATCGGCGGCCAAAAAGATATCAGCATCGATGTGCGTATCATCGCCGCAACCAACGAAAATCTGACCCAGGCGATTCGCGATGGCCGTTTTCGTGAGGATTTGTACCATAGAATCAACGAATTCAAGATAGATCTCTTGCCGCTTCGCGAGCGAAAGGAAGATATTGTCACCTTTTCCGAGCTCTTTCTGAAGCATGCAAACCAATCCCTCAACAAAGAGGTCAAGGGTTTTTCAGATGAAGTTTTGCAGCATTTCATGAACTATGAATGGTACGGAAATCTGCGCGAGCTAAACAATGTAGTGAAACGGGCCGTGTTGCTTTCCAAAGGCGAAATGGTCCAAGTTGATGCACTTCCAGATGAGATCTCCCGCCCCAGGTTTTTTTCCGCACAAGAGAGCCCGGATTCTGCAGAAGACAGCCATACGCTGCGCTCGGTGTCCGGTGAGGCAGAAAAACAAGCTATCATCAATGCACTCGAGGCGAGTAGATACAACAAATCCAAGGCGGCAGATCTGCTCAGGATTGACAGGAAGACGCTTTACAACAAACTAAAGCTCTATAAAATCCAAGATTATTAAGGTGGAGGCTGCGATTTTTACAACCACCTCCTCCTCCTCCCTGAAATTTACTTCCCCATGAACCACAAAAGATTAAGGATTTTATTCGCTCTTGTCATGGGGTTGCTTATCCTCCTGTGCGTATGGACCTACTGGAGTATCAACAGCTACGTCAGAACCGTAGGCAATATCAGGCAGGTGAATTTGACCACCCAGACGACAACCCAGATCCTGTCGCTGATCAAGGATGCCGAGACGGGGCATAGAGGATATCAGCTCACGGAAAATGAAGAATACCTCCAGCCTTACTATCGGGCCAAAATCGATATTCCTGACCAGCTGTCCAAGTTGGATAGTCTCTCCGAATACATCCCCGAGATCAAATCGCCCGCGGACCAGCTAAGGATTTTGGTCGGACGGCAGCTCGACACTATCGATCAAATACTACAGGCAACCAACTGGGAGAACTCCAGTATGCAGGCTGAAGAAATCCGGCTGATGGGTGAGGGAAAGAAGAACATGGACGAGATCCGAAGTGTGGCGGATCTGATCACAAAAACAACGAGAAAGTTGGTCTCGGCCGCCTTGGAAGATGAAGGCGGCTTTAAGACAGTCACGCCGATCAACTTGCTGGTGATCGCGCTTATCGCATTCGGGGGCATTTTGCTTCTGTTTACGAGGGCTGTGATGCTGCTCGAGGATCGTGACAAGAAATCCAAAAATCTGGAAATTGCGATACAGGACCTGAAGGAGGAAACCCAGAAAAGGGTACACACGGGAAATCTCCTTCGAAATGTGTTGGATAATTCTCGTGATGGTGTGATGGCCTCGACCGCCGAGCGGGACGAATCAGGGACGATCGTGGACTTTAAGTTCATCCTGATCAATGATGCAGCTTCGAGGTTAACTCGCCGAAGCCAAACGCAGATGCTTGAAAAGAGATTTTCCGAGATCTTTCCTAAAAACCATGAGCAGGTTTTACCGGAGTACCGGAGCGTCGTGGAGTCTGGCGATGATTTTCGTCGGGAAGTCGAGTTGGACTTGGACGGCCACCCAGTTTGGTTCAAGATTCTGGCGGTCAAATTCAACGACGGCGTGGTGTTTACCTTTTCCGACATTACAAAAGAGAAGGAGATTGAACTGCAGCTTCGCAACTATACCCAGGAGTTGAAGCGGTCCAATGAGGACTTGGAGCAATTTGCCTATGTGGCTTCCCATGACCTACAGGAACCTCTTCGAAAGATCAGGTCTTTTGGCGACCGGCTGATCACCAAATACCATGACAAGATGGACGAGACTGGAAAGGACTACATCGAACGGATGCAGCTCGCCTCGGGACGGATGCAGAATCTGATCGAGGACCTTTTGTCGTTTTCCCGCATCACGCGCAGCAGCGAGCTTCCCGGAAAAGTGGACATGAAAAAGCTGCTTGAGGAGATATCGGACGATATTTCCGACCAAATCTCAAGGGA
>CAZTJM010000075.1:0-21562 GCA_964613865.1 uncultured Limnohabitans sp.
AATCAGGGGAAATATTAGCCTGTCTTTTACCATGAAAATCGAAAGTATGATTTACGGATTTCATGGTAAAATAAATCATATAACTTCTCAAAACCAAGCAGATAGGAGACATTTATAGAAATATTTACCATGAAAATCGAAAGTTTGATATTCGATTTTCATGGTAAAATCAAATCAGAATCACCCCTTTTCCAATCGCTTTCCGATCCAAAATAGCCTGTAAGGCCTTGGGGGCCTCTTGCAAAGAATAGGTTTTTCCGATGGCGGGATTAAGTTTTCCTTCTCCGATCCAAGCTGTCAATTGCTTTAGGTTTGCCTGGTTTGCCGCTTTTTCCACTCGGGAAAAATTACCCCAAAATACCCCAAGCACCCCGCAGCCCTTCAGCAGGGGAAGGTTCATCGGGATCTGGGGCACGGTCCCGCTTGCAAAACCGACGATCAGATATCTCCCTTTCCAAGCCATTCCCCGAATTGCTGCTTCGGTGTAATCGCCACCGACCGGATCAAAGACAACATCCACGCCTTTTCCCTGAGTTAGTTCCTTCACTCGTGACTTCAGGTCTTCCTCGGAATAGTTGATGAACAGGTCCGCTCCTTTTTGCCTACACAACTCCAGTTTTTCAGCGGAAGAAGCCGCAGCAATCACCTTGGCGCCCATGATTTTTCCCAGCTCTATCGCCGCCAGACCCACACCTCCAGCAGCACCAAGAACTAGCAAGCTTTCTCCCGGCTGGAGATTGGCTCGATCTTTCAGGGCGTGGTAAGACGTGCTGTAAGTATATAGGCCAGCCGCTGCAAGCTTAGCCGGAACGCCGTTGGGCAAAGGGAAAACCCGATCCGCGTCGACTGCAACCTTTTCGGCAAAACCTCCCCAACCGCAAAGGGCAATAACCGGCTGTCCGATCGGAAAATTGTCGACCTCCGAACCCACAGCGATGATCTTCCCCGCCACTTCTCCTCCAGGAGAAAAGGGCAACTCCTGCTTGATCTGATACTTGTTTTGGATCATCAGAAGATCGGGAAAATTGACGCCACAAGCCTTCACGGCGATCAAAACTTGGGCGGGAAGGAGGCTTGGATCGGGAATCTCTTGGATCTGTAGTGTGCCGGGAAGTCCAAACTCGTTACAAATAACCGCCTTCATCATTTTGCGTAGTCTATCTGGAATAAAACAAAGCCCAAACTAGGCAAATCCTTCTGAAAGGGATAATTTTGAGGCCTTTAGAACCCTAAAACACCCAAATATGTCTGCAGCTGCATTTATCGAAAAAAACAAAGACCGCTTTCTCAACGAACTTCTCGACTTACTCCGGATTCCCTCTGTAAGTGCCGATCCCAAGTTCAAAAACGATGTCTTTGTCGCAGCCAATTTTGTAAAAGATTCCCTAGAAAAAGCCGGAGCCGACGTGGCTGAAATCTGTGAAACCGCAGGTTATCCGATCGTCTACGGAGAAAAAATCATTGACCCCAGCTTGCCAACGGTCTTGGTGTATGGACACTACGATGTGCAGCCAGCCGATCCCTATGAACTTTGGGATTCTCCTCCTTTCGAGCCAGTGATCAAAAAGACCGCCATCCACCCAGAGGGAGCAATTTTTGCCAGAGGCTCGGCGGATGACAAGGGTCAGTTTTACATGCACGTGAAAGCTTTCGAAACCATGATGGCAACAGGGGAATTGTCCTGCAATGTCAAATTCATGATCGAAGGCGAAGAAGAGGTAGGTTCTGACAACCTCGATACGTTCGTTATGGCCAACAAGGAACGCCTGAAGGCAGATGTCATCCTGATCTCCGACACGCACATGATCAGTATGAAAGATCCATCCATCACGGTTGGGCTTCGAGGCATGGCCTATATGGAAGTGGAAGTGACAGGTGCCAACCGAGACTTGCACTCCGGTACTTACGGAGGCGCGGTTGCCAACCCGATCAATGTGCTGTGCAAAATGATCGCTTCCCTCAAGGACGAAAATGAGCATATAACCATCCCTGGCTTCTATGAGAAAGTACAGGAATTGGCAGATGAGCAGAGAAAGCGCCTAAACGAAGCGCCTTTTGACCTCAAAGAATACCAAGACAAGCTGGACATTGAGGACGTTCATGGAGAAAAAAACTTCACTACGATCGAGCGAGTCGGCATCCGACCCACACTCGATGTGAATGGCATCTGGGGAGGCTATACCGGAGAGGGAGCCAAGACTGTATTGCCTTCCAAAGCCTTCGCAAAAATTTCCATGCGGCTCGTCCCAGACCAAGACTGGCACGAAATCGCCACGCTTTTTGAAGATCATTTCAAAGCAATCGCTCCGAAATCCGTCAAAGTCAAAGTGAAAAAACACCATGGCGGCGCACCGGCTGTAGTGTCAGACTCTTCCATTGGCTATCAAGCCGCTGAAGCCGCCATGCAGGAGACTTTCGGAAAAAGACCTATCCCTACTCGTGAAGGAGGTTCCATTCCTATCGTGGCATTGTTTCAAAAGGAACTCGGATCAGATCCTATTTTGTTTGGGTTTGGATTGGATACGGACGCATTGCATTCGCCAAACGAGCACTATGGAGTCAAAAATTACTTCATGGGCATCGAGACGATTGCGGCGTTCTTCAAACATTTCCGTCAACTCAGTAGACAGTAAGTCAGTTTTCAGTGGGCAGATCCCCAGTTGCATTAGTGGTTCCTTTTGATACAAAAACTTTGAATAAATCCTCCTCATTTTCATATTCAACCATAAAAGCCGGGGCCTTTTTGCTCCCGGTTTTACTTCTGATTTCCTTTTTTGCGCAAGCTCAACTCGTCAAGCCTCCCAAGTGGACTTTCTCTTTGGAACCAAAGGAATTGCAAGTTGGAGAGCCAGCGACTTTGGCAATAGAGGCGGAGATCCCTATCGGATGGTATGTTTATTCCAATGATTTTGATGAAGATCTGGGACCGCTTTTGACGCAGTTTAAGTCAGAAGCTTCCGATGATTTTGCAGAAGCTGGAAAACTGAAGCCTATCAAGCCCAAGAAGAAGTTTGAGGAAATCTGGGATGGGGATGTGACCTATTTCATGGGGAAGGGGCGATTTTTCGAACAGCCCTTGTTGCTCAAGGAGACCACCGGTACCATCAGGGCGACGTTAAGCTATCAAATGTGCTCCGATGTCACTGGTCAGTGCATCAACTATGAAGAAGACATCGAGCTTCCCTTTACGGCCATGCCGGCGAAGGCCACTCCTAAAGAGTCAGAAAGCATAGCAACTGAAGAAGCTGAAAGTTCTCCTTTCTCCTTGACCGAAACAGAGGTAGCAGAAAACAGCGCGGATTCTGTCATGGCCTCTAGTGTAGGAGAAGTAGCTGAACAGGCAAATGAAGAGTTAAAAAAAGAAGATGTCTTTGTCGACGATTTTACGGCTGAGGGAGAATCCGAGTCCCTTTGGGGCTTTATGGTTTTGGCTTTTTTAGCCGGCCTTGCCGCTCTGGTCACCCCTTGCGTGTTTCCGATGATTCCGATGACCGTCAGCTTTTTTACCGGTCGGGCCAAATCCAAAGCTCAGGGAATTCGCCAAGCTTTTGTGTATGGCATTTCGATTATCGCCATCTATACGGTTGCAGGCACTGCCGTCGCAGCCATTCAAGGACCCGAGTTTGCTAACTGGCTGGCTACGCACTGGGTACCGAATCTCTTCTTCTTTGGGATATTCATCTTTTTCGCACTCGCATTTCTCGGAATGTTTGAGTTGAACTTGCCTTCCAGCTTTGTAACCAAAATGGACGCAAAAGCCGAAAAAGGAGGGCTTGGAGGAGTGTTCTTCATGGCCTTTACTCTGGTTTTAGTTTCCTTTTCCTGCACCGGTCCGATTGTAGGTTCGATCTTGATTTCTTCTGCGGGTGGAGAGCTTGTTAAGCCTGTTTTGGGCATGTTTGCTTTCGGTTTGGCCTTCGCGATTCCCTTTACGCTCTTCGCGATCTTTCCCGAGTGGATGCAGAGACTACCCAAGTCCGGCGGTTGGCTCAACTCTGTTAAGGTCGTACTCGGCTTTTTGGAACTCGCCTTGGCTTTCAAGTTCCTCTCAATTGCGGATCTCGTTTACCATTGGGGCATATTGGATCGGGATATTTTCTTGGCGATCTGGATTGTGATTTTCTCTGCTTTGGGCTTTTATCTGTTGGGAAAAATCCGATTGCCTCACGATTCCAAGCTTGAGCACGTTGGGGTACCACGCTTGCTACTTGCCTTATTGACATTTGTGTTCGTCGTGCACATGATCCCAGGTCTATGGGGAGCGCCTCTCAAAATTCTCAGCGGCTATCTTCCTCCCATCACTACCCAGCAGTTTACGATTGAGGGGGCGGTTTCTTCTGAACAAAGAAGCTCAAGCGAATCGGTCAAGTATGCGGATATCCTAAAAATTCCCCACGGAATCCCAGGCTATTTTGACTACGAACAAGCTCTGGCGGTGGCGAAGCGGGAGGGAAAGCCTCTTTTGATCGATTTTACCGGACATGGCTGCGTGAACTGTAGAAAGATGGAGGAAAACGTCTGGGTAGATCCCCAGGTATTGAAGCGGTTGAAGGAAGATTTCGTAATGGTCGCCCTCTATATCGACGAGCGTCTGGAGCTTCCCGAAAGTGAATGGTACACGTCCTCCTACGACGGAAAAGTGAAAAAGACGCTTGGCAAGCAAAACGCCGATTTCCAGATCACCCGGTTCAACAACAATGCCCAGCCTTACTATATTATCCTAGACCATCAGGAACAGCTACTCGCAAAGCCTAGGGGATACAATACTGATATCACGGATTTCGTCGAGTTTCTAGATGGCGCTTCGAAGAGATTCAATGAGAAATAGACGTTTCTCGCAAGAATTGACGCGAAGAAATGATCTATTGATAAATTTCTTCCAAAATCCCGGCTAGTCTTACGCTAGCAGCCAAAAGTCTCTCCTCAACAGCACTCCTGGTATCGTAGCCATAGTTGTAGGACAGTTTTTTGTTTTCCGGAATTTTGTAGATCAAGGGTCTCAAGGCAACTGCTTCCTCCAGCCAATCTTCAATTGAGGAATCCCGGTAAGCCGCAACCTGATCGGGCGTCAATCTGCGAATCAACTCGTCACCGATCTCGGTGTAGCTCATGTTCCACCCTTCGATCAACTCCGTATCCCAGACGGAATGTAGATTGGTGTTTTTCCCAAAATATTCGACCTTTTGGTCATTCCCACCGCGATCTTTGCCCGTACCAACATGGAGTGGCTGATGAATGTCCTCCACGATATGGATCAGCATTTTTAACTTTTGCGACTCTTGCTCCGGGCTGAGATTTCCTGCCTTGAGCTCTGCTTTCAGCTGTTTGATCGCTTCATAGGCATTGCCTCCTTTTTCCTGAATCACGGCATTGAACTCGCCATGCTCACTGGTCAAGTAGTGCCAGGAGTACAGGTAGTCATAGGCTTTGTCCGACTTGATCTCGTCCATCCAAGTACCGCTACGCCCTAGGGACATCGGCCCAAGCACCTTGTTTACTTTCTTCAGGGTAGCTTTTTTCAACTGCATTTGTGCCATGTAGCCGACCACATAATGCCCCAATTGCCCCCATGCAAAGGCAGAGTGAGTCAGGGACAAAGAAACGAGAAGCGAAAGAGCGAGTGAAATGATTCTTTTCATAGTGGAAAATAAAAAAGCGAAGATAAATCTCCGCCGGCATTTTCGG
The DNA here is from genome assembly GCA_964613865.1 of uncultured Limnohabitans sp. GTDB lineage: Bacteria > Bacteroidota > Bacteroidia > Cytophagales > Cyclobacteriaceae > Algoriphagus. The sequence continues at coordinate 5,686 of CAZTJM010000075.1, forward strand.
GTTAAGGGATGGTTATGCTTTTGATAGCTCAGAAACGGCCAGCCAAGCCATCAGGCCACAGCCAACCTCCAATGCATCCTCTTCGATATCGAAGGTCGGGGTATGGACTCCCGAGACAATGCCTCGTGCTTCGTTTCTCGTTCCTAAGCGGTAAAAACACCCGTCGATCTCCTGAGAATAGAATGCAAAATCCTCCGCAGCCATCCAGATATCGAGATCGAGGACATTTTCCTCCCCGAGATACGTTCGGGCTGCCTCCATGGATCGCGCGGTCAATTCTGGATCATTTTTCAGAAAAGGATACCCTTTTCGAATCTCGAAGTCCAGTTCTCCGCCCATCCCCTCTACGATACCGTGGGCGATTTGGAGCATCTTTTCATGGGCTTTTCCTCTCCAAGCTTCATCCAGCGTTCTGAACGTTCCTTGGATTTTCACCTCATTCGGGATCACATTCGTTGCTCCCAATGCCTCCACTCGGCCGAAAGAAAGAACCGAAGGGATCTTTGGATTGGCTACACGGCTCACGATCTGCTGCAAGGCCACAATCATATGGGAGCTGATCAACACCGGATCGATAAATGTCTCCGGCATCGCCCCGTGACCGCCTTTTCCTTTTACGGTAATATAAATCTCATCTGTGCTGGCCATATAGATACCAGGGCGGAATCCAACTTTTCCCGCCGGGATGAAAGGCATGACGTGCTGACCGATAATGCTTGAGGGTCGGGGATTTTCAAGGACTTTGTCCTTGATCATCAGGGATGCTCCGCCAGGCACCAATTCCTCTCCAGGCTGGAAAATGAGTTTTATGGTTCCCTCGAAGTGCTCTTTCACCCCATGTAGGATTTTGGCGGCTCCGAGTAAGGAAGCTGTATGGGCATCGTGCCCGCAGGCATGCATTACCCCTGGATTCTGCGATTTGTAAGGCACGTCATTGGCCTCGATGATCGGCAAAGCATCCATATCGGCCCGCAGCGCAATAACTCTTTTATCAGGATTATTGCCCTTGATCAAGGCTGCCCATCCGGTATTGGCCTTCTTTTCAATTTCATAAATGCCTATTTCCCTGAGTTTGGATTCGACAAATTCCGCTGTTTTGAATTCTTGGAAAGAGAGCTCTGGATTGGCGTGTATATGCCGACGGTTTGCAATGACTTCCTCTTTGTATGCGCTGGCTAGCGACTTAATTTTGGATAGGAGCATTTGAATCTGGGGTAGGAGCGACGTATTCTTTTCGCTGAAATCTGTCTTGGATGATCCGGGCAGAAGGGAATTGACCCTTGATCTGGGAGAAGGCTTTTTGGGCTTCAATCTTATAAGTGTATTGCCCGACTTTGACCAAGTACCTAGGTTGCTGGTATTGCATCTCCGGATTGAGATCGGGAAAATACATTTTCAGCTCATCCTGGGTTTTGAAAGCTTGGTTACGGTCTATTCCTGAAAAAACCAAAACCGTGAAGCCGCTGAAATAAGGGTCTGCTTTGTTCTTTTCAACCAGCCGACGCTGCACTTCGTCCAGTTGTCCATCCACAGACTGGGCGGAGCTACTGGAAGTATTGGCGGTGCTTTCTACAGTTTGTGCTTTATAATCAGGGTACTCGGGCAAAGAACCACTTAAGTCCTCTTGGTAAGTGGAAAATGCGCTACTCCCGCTATCTGAAGTGGAACGCATGCTTTTACAGCCCAGCAAAATAGTCAAAAGACCAAGTACCCAGATATTTTTCATTGTTCGTTAGTTATCGATCACGACGCACTTCCCTTCGGCAAGATCCTGCTCCACACTTTTGAACTTGACATCGCTTTTGGTAGTACCGTCGGCATATTTCACCGACACCTTGTCATTTCTGCCAAAGGTCTTTTCGACTTTCCTCGGAGCGATGGGTTGTGGAGCCTGTCTGCCTGCATTTACGGCGGCGGCGGCTGCCCGGTTCGCTCCTGGATTCAAAGAGCTTGCCACTTCCTCTTTCGAAGTCTGAACTTTTGGCTCTGCAGAACGCTGCATTTGTGCCTGCTGCACTTGGGCGGGGTCTTGTCTCGGCAGATCTGCTCTAGAAAGAAACGAAATCATGTCTTCGTTCAGCTTGCCGATAAATCTCTTGAACATCTCAAAGGCCTCAAACTTGTAGATCAACAGTGGATCCTTTTGCTCATAAACGGCATTTTGTACAGACTGCTTCAAGTCGTCCATATCGCGTAGATGCTCTTTCCAGTTTTGGTCAATGATCGCAAGAGAAACGTTCTTTTCTATCGACCTGATCAATTCTCTCCCTTCGGTGTTGATGGTAGCTTCCAAATTGGTGACGACTCCGATCTGCTTGACTCCGTCGGAGATCGGCACCATGATATCTTTCACGGTAGCGCCGCGCTCTTCCTGCACCCGCTTGAAAATCGGAAGCGCAGTAGAGGCTATTGTATCGTTCTTTTTGACATAGGTTTCAAAAGCGACCGCATACAGTTCTTGGGTCAGTTTTGCTGCGTCTTTTGACTTAAGATCACCGTCAGAGATGTGGTAATCCACACCCAAAGTGGTGAAAATGTTCATCCTCAGATCCTCGGCGTTGTCTGTTGACTTGCCCATGTCGATCAGGCTTTCGCAGACATCAAAAAGGATGTTCAAAATATCCAGTTCAAGTCTGTCGCCCTTCAGCGCATTTCGACGGCGTTTGTAGACTACTTCACGTTGTGAGTTCATCACGTCGTCGTACTCTAGCAGTCGCTTACGAGTTCCAAAGTTGTTTTCTTCGACCTTGCGCTGTGCTCTTTCGATAGATTTGGTGATCATGCTGTGCTGGATCACTTCGCCTTCTTCCAGACCCATTCGGTCCATCAATTTGGCAATACGATCCGATCCAAAAAGTCGCATCAAGCTGTCTTCCAGAGAAACGAAGAACTGGGAAGATCCCACATCCCCCTGACGTCCGGATCGACCACGAAGCTGACGGTCGACACGACGCGATTCGTGACGCTCGGTACCGATGATGGCCAGACCGCCTGCTTTTCTGGACTCAGCGGTCAATTTGATGTCCGTACCTCGACCGGCCATGTTGGTGGCGATGGTGACGGTACCCGGCTTACCAGCCTCGGCCACAATTTCCGCTTCACGGGCGTGCTGCTTCGCATTGAGAACCTGATGCGGGATTTTCTTCAAGGTCAGCATTCGGCTGAGCACCTCTGAGATTTCCACAGAGGTAGTACCCACCAGTACAGGTCTGCCCGCAGCTACCAATTCGTTGATTTCGTCGGTTACCGCATTGAATTTCTCACGGACAGTCTTGTAGACTTTGTCTTCGCGGTCAGCTCGGATGATTGGCTTGTTGGTAGGGATAACTACCACGTCGAGCTTGTAGATTTCCCAGAATTCTCCCGCCTCGGTCTCTGCTGTACCAGTCATACCGGCCAGCTTGTGGTACATTCTAAAGTAATTCTGCAGGGTGATGGTCGCGTAGGTTTGGGTGGCATCCTCCACTTTTACGTTTTCCTTCGCTTCGATTGCTTGATGCAATCCGTCGGAATAGCGACGGCCTTCCATCACACGACCGGTCTGCTCGTCTACGATTTTGACTTTACCATCTACGATGATGTACTCGGTATCCCGCTCAAACATGCAATATGCTTTGAGAAGCTGGTTTACGGTGTGAATACGCTGGGCCTTCACTCCGTAATCTTTGATCACCTCTTCCTTTCTGATCAGTTTTTCCTTGTCATCGAGCTCAGTGCTTTTTTCCAGCTCGGCGATTTCGACCCCAATGTCAGGGAGGATAAAGAAGCTTGGATCCTCGTTTTTGGTGGTCATCGTCTCAATACCGCGGTCTGTCAAGTCCACCACATTCGTCTTTTCGTCGATGGTAAACAAAAGCGGCTCATCCGCCTCCGGCATATTCTTTTTGTTGTCCTGGAGGTAGTAGTTTTCTGTTTTTTGAAGAATGACGCGAATACCCGGTTCGGAGAGATATTTGATCAGGGGTTTATACTTTGGAATACCTCTATATGCCCTGAAAAGCGCCAAACCGCCTTCTTTGTCGTTTCCGTCTGCGATTTGCTTTTTCGCAGTGGACAAAAAGCCTTGAACTAGTTTCCGCTGCTCGTCCACCAAGGTGGCTACCCGCGGCTTCATCTGGTCAAACTCATGCACATCGCCTCTCGGCACTGGCCCGGAAATAATCAAAGGCGTTCTGGCATCGTCAATCAATACCGAGTCAACCTCATCGACCATGGCAAAATGGTGCTTGCCTTGGACTAGATCGCCTGCTTCTCGGGCCATGTTGTCCCTAAGGTAGTCAAAGCCAAATTCGTTGTTGGTACCGTAGACGATGTCAGAGGCGTAGGCTCGTTTCCTTCCGAGTGAATTTGGCTGGTATTTATCGATGCAGTCAACTGTAAGGCCGTGGAATTCAAAAAGTGGAGCATTCCATTCGGAGTCACGCTTTGCCAAGTAGTCATTCACGGTAACAATGTGAACACCTCTTCCTGCAAGTGCATTCAAGAAAGCCGGCAGGGTGGAAACAAGCGTTTTACCTTCACCGGTTGCCATTTCGGCGATTTTCCCCTTGTGAAGGACCATCCCACCAATGAGCTGCACATCATAGTGGACCATGTCCCACACCACTTCTGTGCCGGCAGCCATCCACTTGTTGTGCCAAATCGCCTTCTCGCCTTCGATTTCCACATTGGGCTTGGAGGCGGCCAACTCACGATCGCGCATAGTGGCGCTCACGACCAGTTTACCGTTTTCTTTGAATCGTCTTGCAGTCTCCTTCACAACGGCAAAAGCCTGCGGCATTACTTCCTCCAAGACCTTCTCCAACTCGGTATCACGGTCTTTTTCCTGTTTGTCGATTTCGTTAAAGAGTTGGTCCTTTTCGTGAATGGCCTGGGCGGGAAGGACTTCGATCTGTCCTCTTAGATCGGCGATTTTATCGTCGATTGGCTTCAGACGGGTGTTGATCACCTCTTTGATTTCGTAGGTTTTGAGTCTCAATCCATCATCATCCAGACTTTGCAGGTTTTGGAAAACCTGGTTGATTTCAGTCACTTTTGGAAGGAGTTCTTTGATATCTCGGTCGGATTTGGTGCCAAAAACCTTGGCCAATCCCTTTGCAATAAAATCTAGCATGTCTTTGTATGGATTCCCGATTAGGGGGCTTAAAAGTAAGCCGTTTTTGTTAGAATTGGTAATCGATACCCCTCTGGGCGCTGGGCCCAAAAAAGGATTTTTAAATGTTTATTTTTCCAGAGAAAACCTGCTCAGCAGGGCCTATGAGCCAAATTTTACTGAAGGATCCATCAGGATTGGAATGAAACTTCACGGACAATTTCCCACCAAGTGTGTTGATTTTCACGCTGTTTTGTGAGCGCTGTGCACCATAGACTAGAGCGGCAGCCGTGACGCCTGTTCCACAGGAGAGGGTCTCATTTTCGACCCCCCGCTCATAGGTTCGGACAAAGACTTCGTCTTCGGCCAGCGGCTGTACAAAGTTGACATTGGTGCCTGCTGGAGCGTATCCTGCATCATAGCGAATCGCTTTTCCTTCTTCAAAGACGGGATATTTCTCGGCCTGCTCCACAAATCGAATATGGTGCGGCGATCCTGTGTTCAAAAAGAAGTCTCCTGATTTGTCTTCGATTTCCTTGACGTCACCCATCAAGAGTTCTACATTTCCCCCGGCCAAAACTGCCTCATGCGGCCCATCGATAGCGAGGAAATGTGTTTTTGCGCCAATTATTCCCAAGAAAGATGCAAAGGCTACCGCGCACCTTGCGCCGTTTCCACACATACTCTGGCTTCCGTCTGCGTTGAAATAGACCATCTCAAAGTCGTAACCTGTATGGTTTTGGATGGCGATCAATCCATCAGATCCTATCCCGAATTTGCGGTCACAAAGCCTTCTGACTAGCTCCAAATTGCCCAGATCAAAGACATCGTCACGATTGTCTATCATGACAAAATCATTGCCGGTACCCTGATATTTATAGAATGTCACTTCCATTCCCGATTATTTTCACTACTCCCGTCAAAAACTTTTCCAAGAGTCAATTCAACTGCAAACATAACCAAGTTGTCAGGAATTCGGACGGATTGTCTGATTATCAATTTTTAATCCCGCCCAGTTTGGCTAATTTCAGCTGTTTAAATGGAAACGTAAACCAAAAGTAATAACACCATGAATAGTCTTGAAAATGGATTGTCTCGTAGAGCTTTTTTGTCCAATACCTCCAAGGCGAGCCTGGCAGTAGGCCTAGTCGGGACGGGCATATTAAGTGCCTGCTCCGGGGAAGTCAAAGGAGACGACACAGCGGTATTGGCAACCAGCTTTACCCAGACCCCGCTCGCCTATGACTTTGCAGCTCTCCAGCCGCATATTGATGCGCAAACCATGGAGATCCACTATACCAAACACGCCGCCAGCTACGCAAAAAGTCTGGGCGAGGCCATCGGAGATGAAGCCGTGGACACCAACAAACCCCTTGAAGACGTACTTGCTGGGATCTCGAAATATTCCGTCAAAATGAGAAACAATGGGGGCGGCCACTATAACCATGAACTTTTTTGGAAAGTGATGGCACCGAACGCCGGAGGGAAACCTGATGGAGAACTGGCCGTTGCAATTGACGCATCTTTTGGAAGCTTTGATGAATTTGTCTCCCAGTTTGATGCCGCTGCGAAAAGCCGCTTTGGATCGGGATGGGCGTGGCTCGTCGTCGGTGCAGACAAGAAGCTGGCCGTAGGCTCTACCCCAAACCAAGACAACCCTCTAATGGATGTCTCCGATTTTAAGGGCACTCCTCTCCTGGGTTTGGACGTGTGGGAGCACGCCTACTATCTCAATTATCAAAACAGGCGTCCAGAGTATGTGACTGCATTCTGGAACGTGATCAACTGGAATACCGTCGCAGAGCGATTTGCCGCAGCTTCCATGTAATTTGATTAGACAAATCAACGTTTGAAAGACCGGAAAACCGGTCTTTTTTCATTTATTTCGGGCAATCATTTATTACAATCATGCAAGACCCCAAGTCCCTCACCTCTGTAGCTTTATTCCACGAGACCTTTAAACATCCTGTCCTTCCAGAACCGACCATTCCCTCCGAAACTCGTTGTAATCTTCGAGTGTCCCTGTTGGGCGAAGAATTGAAAGAGCTGGAAGAAGGCATCAAAAACAAGGATATCGTCGAGATTGCTGATGCGCTTTGCGACCTACAATATGTGTTGTCGGGAGCTATTCTGGAGTTTGGCTTGGGAGAGAAATTCAAGACGCTCTTTGACGAAGTGCAGCGCTCCAACATGAGCAAGGCCTGTAAAACCGAAGAAGAAGCTAAAGCAACCGTCGCCCACTACGAAGCCAAAGGCACTTCTTGTTTTTATGAAAAAGAAGGAGACTTGTTTCTGGTCTTTAGAGAAGGAGATCGAAAAACACTAAAATCAGTGGCTTATTCTCCGGCGGATCTGAAGGGGATTTTGGAGAGATAATTGAGAACAACCTCTCGCAGACCTACCCGCTTGACCCGGCGGGTTTTTTTGTGAAAATTCTAAAGCAAAAAGCCCCGCCCCGAAGCTATCGGGGCGAGGCTTATGTACCAGGAGCGGGAATCGAACCCGCACGGCCGATATGGCCACAAGATTTTAAGTCTTGCGTGTCTACCTATTCCACCATCCCGGCTTCCTCTACCTTGGAGTAGAGTTTCAGTAACATCCAAAATTAGAAACGCCCTGAAATAAAAAAGCCCTTTTGCAAGGGCTTTCTGGAGCGAGAGACGAGATTCGAACTCGCGACCCCGACCTTGGCAAGGTCGTGCTCTACCAACTGAGCTACTCTCGCTTATTTTAATTCCCCAGACGTGTTCTGGTCGAATTGTGGATGCAAAGGTAAGCCTCAAATGTAATTTTACAAGTCAGCCCTAAATAATTTTTTTCCAAAATTGAGGAGATTCAGCAATATGAACTGATTTACAGTCCTTTTCAAAAATCGTAGGAAGCCAGGATCTTGACCATCTCTCCCACATTTCTCGCGCCGAGTTTCCTCAGGATATTCTTTCGATGCGTAGCGACCGTGTTGATGGAGATCGCCAATATTTCGCCTATTTCTTTGGACTCCTTTCCTTCTAGAATAAAGCCCACGATCTGACGTTCCTTGGAGGTCAAATTGATAGCCCGATTTACCGGAGAGTTTTTGCTTACAAAAATCTTTGAACCCCCGTCACTGGTATAAGTGTAGTTCCAATCGTAACCCTTCGATTTCGGAGGAACGGAAAGCTGTACGATGATATGGAGATCCATGATAAAATTTCCAGCCTCATCGATGACGTAAGGTCTGACCTTTGAGGTCATCCAAATTACCTCATGGGTGCTTTGGTGAACCCACCTCGTCGTGTAGGAAAATTCGAAAGTATGCCGTTCCGTGAGCGAGAGCGTATGAAAGGCCTCAAATACAATCTGCTGAAATCGAAAAAGCTCAGCCCGATCATCGGGATGGATCATCGCCATGGCGGTCTCCATCCCTTGGTTGCGAAACATGGCTGCCGGATAGCCAGTCAATTCTTCCACGTTTCCTGTGAAAAAGACCAGATTGAGTTTTCTATAGTCAAAACAGGCCAAAACTAGGCCTTCCTTCATACCAATGGACTTACCAAGCGCTTCTAACTCCATTTTGAGTTTCTGCTCATCGATCTCTCCATGGAACTCCTGCTCCTTCCACTGCTTAAAAAATTTGGTATACTTATTCTGTTTCTTCAGGTCCTTGAGTATTACCCTATCCATGCAAAAACAACGCTGTAGTTTTAACTAAGTTGTTGTTAAGATAGTTTAAAGCTCGTATCATTCCAATTTCTTTTTTATTTCGTGCAGCTTCAAAAGTGCTTCTATCGGAGAAATGGCGTTGATATCAATCTGATCCAAGAGCTCTTTGGCTTCCGTGAATTTCGGATCCATCTCAAATAGACTGAGTTGAAAATTATTTTTGGGGACAGATTTAAAGTGTTCCTTTTTGTCGTTTAGCGCTTTGTCTTTTTCCAAGTGGCCCATGATCTCCGCGGCTCTCAACACGACTGGGTTGGGCATGCCCGCCATTTGGGCCACATGAATACCAAAGCTGTGCTCACTGCCGCCCTCTTTCAGCTTTCGCATAAAGATCACCTTGTTGCCAACTTCTTTGACGGACACATTGAAGTTCTTGATTCGAGGGAAATCCTCCGCGAGCTGATTGAGCTCATGGTAGTGGGTAGCAAAGAGAGTCTTGGCCTTGTAAGTCGGATGGCTATGCAAAAACTCTACGATCGACCAAGCAATCGATATGCCGTCATAAGTGGAAGTACCTCTGCCGATTTCATCCATCAATACCAAGCTTCGGTCCGAAAGGTTGTTTAGAATACTCGCCGTTTCAGTCATCTCGACCATGAAGGTCGACTCTCCTTTGGAGAGATTGTCTGAGGCTCCAACCCTGGTGAAGACCTTGTCGATAATCCCCACCCGAGCAAATGACGCCGGAACAAAGCTACCCATCTGGGCCATCAGCACAATCAATGCCGTCTGCCTCAGCAAGGCGGATTTACCAGCCATATTTGGTCCCGTGATGATGATAATCTGCTGGCTGTCGTGATCGAGGTAGATGTCATTCGGCACGTAATGCTCTCCGGGAGGGAGCTGCTTTTCGATGACGGGATGGCGACCGTCTTTGATCTCCAAAGTCTCCGTGTCGGAGACCTTGGGACGGGAATAACCGTTGCTCAGCGCCACTTGGGCAAAAGAAATCAGCGCGTCCAAGGTGCCCAATACTCTTGCGTTTTGCTGGATTTGGGTGACAAATTGTGCTGTTTCCTGCACCAAGGCAAGAAAGTATTTTTGCTCCAAAGCGATCATGCGATCCTCGGCATGCAGGATCTTCTCCTCGTATTCTTTCAGCTCAGGGGTGATATAGCGCTCGGCATTTACGAGTGTTTGCTTGCGGATCCACTCTTGCGGCACTTTGTCTTTGTGCGCATGAGTCACTTCTAGGTAGTAGCCAAACACTTTGTTGTAGGAGATTTTCAGAGAAGAAATCCCGGTATTCTGTACCTCGCGCTGCTGGATTTGCACCAGAAAATCCTTGCCTTTGTTGGCCAGTCCCCGGTATTCGTCCAACTCCGGATCCACGCCGTCCCTGATCACACCTCCCTGATGTACCAGCATAGGCGCGTCCTCCTGCAGTTCCCTTTCTATTTTTTCCAGCAGAAACTCACAAGGATAAATCTGGTCCGAAAGACGCTTTAGCGTTGGGTTTTGCTGTTCTTTGAGCAATTCTTTTATTGGTAGAGTTGCCTTTAGCGCACGCTTGATCTGGTTCATTTCCCGGGGATTGGCCCGTCCAACGACCACTTTGGAAATGAGCCGCTCCAGATCGCCAATATGCCGAAGCTGGGGGAGGATACGATCTAGCAAGGCTGAGTTTTGGAAAAAGAATTCCACCACGTTTTGGCGCTCTTCTATCGGCTGCTTTTCCTTGAGTGGCAAGACCATCCATTTTTTCATCATCCGCGAACCCATGGGGGTCACGGTCTGGTCCAAAATCTGGATCAAAGGAACTCCACCTTCATGCTGGGGAAATACCAGCTCCAGATTGCGGATCGTAAATTTGTCCAGCCAAACGTATTTTTCCTCGGCAATCCTGGAGATCGCCGCAATGTGCTGCACCTCCCGATGCTCGGTTTCCTCCAAATAATACAGAATCGCGCCAGCCGCCACGATACCGGCAGGGAGCTCTTCTATACCAAAGCCCTTGAGGTTGGCGGTGTCAAAGTGGCTTTTCAGCTTTTCGTAGGTAAAATCATACTGAAATACCCAATCCTCGCAGTGGAAGGTGATAAAGTCGTTTTTGATGATCTCCGCTGCTGTTTTCTTTGCAGCCTTGGAAAAGATAATCTCGGAAGGGGCAAAACTCTGAAGCAGCTTATCCAAGTAGGCAGCATTGCCCTCGGCACACATAAATTCCCCCGTGGAAACGTCCAAAAAGGCGATTCCATGCTTTTCCTTCCCAAAATGAATGGATGCCAAGTAGTTGTTTTTGCGCGTGTCCAGCACTTGGTCGTTGTAAGAGAGTCCGGGAGTGACTAGCTCAGTTACCCCCCGTTTGACGATCCCCTTGACCGATTTGGGGTCTTCCAACTGATCGCAAATAGCCACCCGATTTCCGGCGCGAACTAATTTGGGCAGGTAGTTGTCGAGTGAGTGATGTGGAAATCCAGCCAGTTCGATATGCGAGGCCGCACCGTTTGCCCGCTTGGTCAACACGATATCCAGTACCTTGCTCGCGACCACCGCATCCTCGCCAAAAGTCTCATAAAAATCCCCCACCCGAAACAGAAGAAGTGCTCCTGGGTGTTTGGCTTTGATGGCATTGTATTGCTTCATCAGGGGTGTCTCCTGACCATCTTTGGATTTACTCATGGGGTAAAAATGGGATTTGTATTACTTTTGAACTTCGAATCAGGCCGAAAATAGGCGATTAGGGAAGGAGATCAAAAAGCGATGAAGAAATTAAGCATGGAAGAATTGGACCGGATTTCGGTCGGAGAATTTAAGGAAAAGGAAAAGTCTCCAATCGTCCTAGTCCTGGACAATGTCCGAAGCCTGAATAATGTGGGTTCTGCCTTCCGCACAGCGGATGCTTTTCGGATCGAGAAGATCTTCCTCTGCGGCATCACCGGCACTCCGCCACACCGTGATATCCAAAAAACTGCATTGGGCGCCACCGAATCCGTGGATTGGGAATATTGCCTGAATACCGGCATCGCCGTGGAGAAACTGAAAGGATTTGGCTATAAGCTCTGTGCCTTGGAGCAGGTGGAAAACGCAACCATGCTGAACGCCTTTTCTCCGCAAAAAGGAGAAAAATATGCACTGATCTTTGGAAACGAGGTTTTCGGAGTTGAAGAAGAGGTGCTCAAGGCGTGCGACCAAGTCCTCGAAATACCCCAGCTCGGAACTAAACATTCGCTTAACATCTCCGTGTCCCTGGGAATCGCTGTATGGGACTTGATGGTGAAACTGGAGCAGTTTTAGTCCTTGCTGAAACGATACCTGATTCCAAACGACCCACGGAAGGCATTCAAATCTCCAACAATTCCTGCTGCCTCCATTTGGAAGCCAAAATCCTTTTGCTCGAAGGGATAGATATTCAAGCCAACGGGAATAACCAATCCTGCACCGCCTCCAGCTTTTCCACCCAATCCTGCATAGAACTCAAATCTGTCTGATTTTTTCAGCATGTAGTTTGCTACAATTTCGACAGACATATCATCGAGATATCTATCTGTTCCCACTCTAAATTCTGGAATAAATCTTTCCCCAAACTGATGGTTGACTCCGATAAAGGGAAGATTGCTTTGGTGAAAAGCTACGGTAGTCTGGGAATATGCGGCTGCAGAAGACAGCAAAAAGCCGGCGATCACTAAGATTTTTTTCATGTTGCAAAAATATCAGTTAAAAATTAAAAACCTATTTCACTGAGCTTCACGTGGGTTTTGATCAAATTAGAACTTGCCTTGGCAACGATCTTTCCAGAGTCTTTTTTGATAGTCGCTTCCCAGTGGTTGAGGTTGGAACCCAAGCGGACAAGTTTGGCCGAAACGTCCAGGTTATCGCCGATCTGCGCAGCGGAGAGAAAGTCCACGTTTAAGTTGATGCTGGTCATCAGGTATTCTGAGCCAGTGACAAAATTCCCCATTCCTATTACATCGTCCAGCATAAGCGAAGCAACACCTCCGTGCAGAATTCTTGCAGGATTGCACATGTCCGCGCGTACTGTGTAGGATACCCGAATGTGGTGCGAATCAACAGCAAGCAAAGTGCCGGCTAGCCAGTTCCCGGCATGAGAGGGCGTTTTTTCCAGTTTGCTCCCAATTTGGGATTTAAACAGCTCCAAGCGCTGATTACTTGTATTTTCCATACTAGTTGGTAAGTGCCAAAAGCCTAAGATAGTCTTCGATTACCGTTTTCACGGCTTCTTTCTCTTTTTCTGAGGTCCAAATCGGAAAAGCAGTATCCCCAACGAGCAGTTCAAACTTAGCGTCTTCAGCTAGGGTCGGTGCCAGCCTCTGAAACAATTCAAGGTGGTCCCTATTATTTCCATTGGCAAACTCAAAAGAATCTTCATTAACTAGGCCGTCCACCTTAATGGTAGCCGGCCATTCTGCATTGGTCAGCTCAAAATAGATGTACGCTTCGTCCTTGGTCGGATTCAGGAGAATCACTAGGTCCAAGGTGGGGAGCGAGCTGGATTGAAGTCTATTTCTGTGGCGAAAGAGGGTCATCCCTGCGTCTTGTCTGAACTCCCGATCATAGTTGATAGATCGGACATTTTGGAAATAAATCCTGTCCGAATCGGCTATTCTGAAGCTTCGGTCTTTGCCCGTATTATCTGCGCGATAGTCGTTAAAAAACGAAAACACCAAAACAATCGCCACAGCGGAAAACATGAATATTTTCAGCACCTTGACGAGCTCGGGTGTCAATATCGGATCGCTCTTTTTCATTTCTAAAACTTAAGAAACCGGGAGCCACAATGCACTCATCTCACATAGGAACCTGCATTCATGTCAATCGAAGTCCCCGTCGCATGATCCGCAAGTCCAGAACAGAGAAGTGTGACCATAGGAGCAATGTCTTCCGGTAGTGTCAGCTCCTTCAGTGCAATATCTTTCAAAGCAAAATCCTCCCCATATTCAGCCAGAATCTCGCCGGCCATGTCAGTTCGGGTAAATCCTGGAGCAATGAGAAATGCTTTTATACCCAGCTTTCCATAATGTCTCGCAATTGACCGCGTCAAACTCACGAGGGCTCCCTTGGAAGCTGCGTAGGCCAGATAATCGGGCGTGTCGCCCCGAAAGGCGGCCCGAGAGGAGATCATGACAATTCTGCCGTTTTCGAGTGGCTTCGCCTGATCTATAAATTCCTTTGAAAGGATCCCAACCGCCGTAGCATTTACGGCCATTACCTTTTCCCAAATTTGAGTCCATTCCGCGGTATCCAAGGAATCCGGAGCGGAAAGGGCAATACCCGCATTATTGATCAGAGCCGTCAAAGGCCCATATTTTTCTACAAGTTTTGGGATAAAGCCAATTACTTGGCTTGGCTGTGATAAATCGCATGCCTCCATATATCCCGGATTTTTAAGTTGGGCAAGAAGGCTCTGCGCTTCGCCTTTATTCGAATTATAATGAATGATGACTTCGGCCCCCGATTCGGAAAGTTGACGCGCGATGGCCCGCCCGATTCCGCGTGACGCGCCTGTTACCAAAATTCGCTGATGTTTGAGGGAGATGTTCATCAGAAAAAGTGTTGGTTCATGACCATTTCTCTCGCAGCACCAAATGCTGGATATGGGAAAGATGGTGGGTGGAGTGCCAGGCGTACATTAGGGTTATTTCGCCCAATTCCTGACTGCGCTGCTTTTCGGGATGGAAGTAGGTCCTGCTGTAATCTGCTGTATTCATAGCATCCAAAACGACCCCCCATTTGAAATGAGTGGCTTTAATGATGGCAAGCGAGGGTTCTATGGGAAGCTTAGAGTCCGACAAATTTGCCCATGCCGCCTCATCATAGGGCTTGATGGTAGGGTTATGTTCCGTCAGGGCTAGTTTGAACCTAACGAAAGCATTCATGTGACTATCTGCACAGTGATGAACGAGCTGGCGCACGGTCCATCCGCCCGGTCGATAAGGCGTGTCCAGCTGGGCTGGGGAAAGAGGGCTGACGGCGGTAAAAAGATGAGCTGGAAAAGATTTGATCGTGGCAATTGCGTCGCTGATCAAAACTGGGTCGATCATTTCGGGTTTTTGAAACTTACCGATCGGATATTTCAGAAGTTCGATATCTATGTCCATGCTAAAAGACTATTGGCCACCTGCGGCGATGGTGGCCAAATCTACATGTTTTGCCCCACAGTCCAAAAGCACGTTGGCACAAGCGCAAAGCGTCGCGCCAGTGGTGATCACGTCATCCACAAGCAGAATCCTCAAACCCTGGACATTTCCGCCATTTCTCAAATCAAATACCTCTTCCACGTTTTCGAGGCGCTGGAGCCTTGTCTTTTTTGTCTGTGTCTCGGTAAATTTCCGCCTCTCCAGCAGGTTTTCAAGCCTGACATTTATCGATTTCGACAGCCCTTTGCCAAACTCCTCACTTTGATTATAGCCGCGCCTTTTCTGCTTCATGGGATGCAGCGGCACAGGTACGATCACATCCCACTCCGATTGTAGTCTTTCATTAACCAGCGAAAGACCGAACAGGCGCCCCATTTCGACTCCGATCTCGGGCATGTTTCGATACTTGAGTTGATGGAGTAGCTTTTGGCTTTTTCCCTTTTTGGAAAACCTTAGAAAAGCCATAACCCGATTTACGGGCATCAGTCCCCTGATCTTCGACGTAAGTTCATTATCAAAAGCTCTCATATGAAAGTTTGCCACGGGAAGAGAGCCTTGGCAGACAGTGCACAGACAGGGTTCAAAATCAAAAAGTGCCCGCCCACATTGGAGGCAATTTCGGGGGAAAATGAGATCCAAAAAATCTTGCAGAAAAAGTAAACGCATCAGTAAAAACTTCTGTTGTTAGCCCTTAGGGTCGAATATGCAGTATATTTGCATCTTACAAAGTATTAATCCTTAAGTTAATGAATCTGATAGAAGAATTCAACGCCTACAGAGCCAAGATGAACGAAAAAATCCTGGCTGAGGACAACAAGGTTATCAAGCGGTTTTTCAACTTGGATACAAACACTTACGCGGAGGGAGAGTTGGACATCAAGACCAAGGAAATGATAGGTTTGGCGTGCTCCATGGTCCTACGGTGCGACGACTGCATCAAATACCATTTAGGAAAGAGTCATGAAGCAGGATTAAAAAAGGAAGA
>CAZTJM010000076.1:0-21182 GCA_964613865.1 uncultured Limnohabitans sp.
CCATCACCAATCCCACCGTATCGCGAACCCATGAAGTGAAATTCGGCGCCAACGTCATTTGGCTGGACTGCGTGGACAACTACACCCATTCCGAAACCTGGCTGCAGCTCACCGTCCCGGACGTGGGCGCCGCCACCGAGTACCTTCAGTTCAAGGGTGTCGAAACCTGCGACGAACTGGAAGAGCTACCCGAGAATATGCACTGGATCCAGGATCCCGCCGGAACAGTCTTCAACTTGCAGATGCGGAAACCAAGCTAGCAGCTTTGCTCGACCGTAGACTCTTTCACAACGGAGTTCGCAGAGGGAGCAAAGAAAAATCTCTCTGCGAAACCTTCGCGTTCTCCGTCCTTCGCGGTGTGGCAAGCCTGAATTGCAAAAAATTCATCCATCAACCGGTTTTGGCGAAACCTGCTCGACTCTATTGACCTCCTCTCGGCCAAAACTTCCGATACGACATTCAACATGGTAACCTAGGGTTAAAACCCTAGGCTGTCCACCTGCCGCCCCGATGGGGCTTTGCCTGCTATTTTACCATGGAGTCCACAGAGGAGCAGGAGGATAATGCTTAACGAACCACGAAGGCCAAACCCATATCGATCTCTCATTCTCGTGATCTCTGTGGTAAAAAAGTCCGGTAAAAGCAGTGGAATGCACAGGGATAAGCCCCTTGGCAATCTTGAAAAGGCAATTGGTGCCAAGAGACTTAAAGTCACAGATAAGGGCCAATCCATGCAGAAAGCCTTCTCCGCGGCCTTTGCGGAAAAAAAGTCAAGTTTCCGAGCAAGTAGGGCAGCAAAAAAATCATTCCTATGACGTATTCTCCCTCGCGAATTGCCGCATTTTGCCTAACGGGGAAACCTACAAATTTCCGAGCTTTATCCTACATTAAATCAGCGGAAACCATGAGAAAGATCGTCGTTTTGGAGTTCATTACTTTGGATGGAGTCATCCAAGCACCCGGAGGCCCTGAAGAAGATCCTTCGGAAGATTTCAAGTACGGAGGCTGGGTAGCGCCCTATGATGATGAGGTGTCCAACAAAGCCATGGAGAAGATCCTGAAACCCTCTGACCAGTTGCTGGGGAGAAAGACCTTTGAAATCTGGGAGAACTACTGGCCCGAACATGCCCAGTATTGGCCTGGCATCAATGAGGTGGCCAAATACGCCGTTTCCAAAACCCGCACCGGCTCAAACTGGAACAATTCCATTTTCCTCCAGAACGTCGAGGATATCCGACAAGTCAAAGCCTCAGAAGGCTTGGATCTGCATGTCTGGGGCAGTAGCGAACTTGTACAGCTCCTACTCCAACATGACCTCGTGGACGAATTTTGGCTGATGATCCACCCCATTACCCTGGGCAAGGGCAAAAAGCTGTTTGGAGACCAGGCCATCCCGGCGGCTTTTGAACTCAAAGAAACGATCGTGACTCCAAAAGGAGTGATCATTGCCAACTACCACCGGGCTGGAGAGGTAGAGACGGGAAGAGTTGGAGCCTGAGCACTTTTTGGTAACTTCCCCTTCCGTAAACAAAGTCCAGTCCGATGCCCAAAAACCACGATTTTAGCGAAGCTTTAGACCTCTTGCACCAGATCCTTTCCAAGACTGAACTCACTGAGACTACCAAATGGGGCGTGCCGGTATTCACCTACAAGGGCAAAAATGTTGTCGGCTTTGTGAGCATGAAGGAGCATTTCGCACTATGGTTTTACAATGGCGTCTTCCTCTCCGACCCCTATAAAATCCTCATCAACGCACAGGAAGGCAAGACCAAGGCCATGCGCCAATGGAGATTCACCTCGATCGCCGAAATCGATGAGGCCAAGATTCTGGAGTATGTCCAAGAGGCTATCGAAAACGAAAAGGCTGGAAAAGCTTGGAAACCCGAGAAATCCGCTGCGATGGAGATTCCCGACATCTTGCAGCAAAGACTGGATTCAGAGGCAGAATTGAGAGCGGCTTTTGAAAAACTTACTCCATTCAAGCAAAGGGAGTTTGTCGAGTACATCACCGAAGCCAAGCGAGAGGCCACCCAGCTTTCCCGCTTGGAAAAAATCATTCCCTTGATCTTGCAGGGAATCGGTCTAAATGACAAATACCGCTAAAACTTTAAGCCCGATGACTAGCATACCATTGACTTTCCCAACGGAGGTTCCCGTGATTCTGGTGCTGAGAAAAACACTGGCCTGGACCAAACACGAGCAGCCCGACCAAGTGCTGAAAGATTGGCTTTCCTTTCCCCGCAAAATGACTTTGCCTTTGCAGCTCGAGGGAGAGAATCTGGAGCTGGGCAAAGACTTTAACTTCCCAAGCTTCGCCCAAACTCCGGACATTTTGGTCTTCAGCCTGAACCTGAATTCACAAGAACTGGAAATCCACGGCATCCACGCCAACCAAACCCTTGACTTGGCTCCGCTGAGCCTTACTGCAAAAAACGGAATACTGGAAGTGTTCTTCGAATGGAGCTACTTCAGCGTGGGTGATCCGGAGCGGGATGCCATGAAAATCGGCGAGCTGCACGCCGGCAAAAACCTTGAATTTAGGGTCAACGGCAAGCGGGACTTCTCTCTGACTGGACGGAGGGACAGAAGCTATCTGGAACAGTCTTTCTGGATTCAAGAGCTAGGATCCATCCGCGGGGCGGAGTCTTCGAAAGGCAAAGAATTCCCTTTTGAACTGCCCAAGCCGGATAAATTGGTAGATTTAAGAAAACTGCTCTGGTAAACCCAGGCAGGGAATATCCAACCCCAGAAAACCGTTTGCCATGAAAAAAACCTTGCTGATTCTTTTTTGCGTCTTGTTTTCCGTCTCATTTGCCCATGCCCAAAGCGCTCAGGAAAAGGAGCTGATCGCGCTGGATATGGCTTGGGAGAAAGCTCTGTTGGACTCAGATGCGGCTTTTTTGGAGAGGCTACTTGCGGATGACTTTGTTTGGGTGCACAATCATGCCAGTCTTATCGATGGCAAACCTCAAGTCCTAGCCCGAGCCAAGCGTATACAGGGAGGCCAAGTAGACAATACCAAAGGGAGAGCTTCCCGCGACCAAAAGGTCGTGTTTTTGGGAGAGACCGCCGTGGTAAGTGGATTTACGGTAGTCGACCGCCCCCCAAGTCCGGTAACCTACAATTTCATGAGAACTTACGCCAAGGTCAATGGGGAATACAAGCTGCTGGCAAACCATACCATGGCTGTGCCTGTTGAAGAATTGAAAAAAGAGTAAGCGGAAAAAAGCACTTTCTCTCCCCCTCTATTCACACAACACTACTCAAGAATTTTCGCCTTTTCCTTCAGATAACGCTGGGATTTCTGTTCCAACTGCTTTCTAAGCTTTTTGAGCTCGGAAGCATGGCTTGGATCACTTGCAAGGTTATTGACTTCCATCGGATCGACACTCAAATCATAAAGCTCCTCATGTTCCGTATCGTTGATGTAGCGAAAGTACTTCCAATTCTCCGTGCGGATCGCCTCGCTGGGAGCGATAATGGGAGTTTGCCAAAGGTGCTCGAACAAAAGCTCCTTTCTGGAGGCAAGTTTGGAGGACCGCAGGCTCATCCCTTGCCAGGACGTAGGGCTTTTGACCCCAGCAAAGTCCAAAATCGTCGCGGGCACATCGATATTCAGCGCAGCTGTTGACACTCTTTTCCCCCCACTTGATTTGGGATCATACACGATCAGTGGCACCCGAAGCGAGTTGTCGTACATCAGCCATTTTCCAGCCAGTTGCCTTTCGCCGAGGAAATAGCCATTGTCGCCCATCAGGATGATAACGGTATTTTCTGCAAGGCCTTCTTGCTCTAGAACCTTCCGAATTTTCCCGATTTCGGTATCGACCTCAGAGATCATGCGATAGTAGCCCTTGACGCTATGCTGGTACTTTTCGGGCGAATCGTATCGCCAATGCCAGCGAGTCCGGTTTTCTCCTGTCCTTACATACTCCGGCTGCGCCAAAAAGTAGCGTTCCTCTCCGAGTTCGGGAGCTGGAATCACCACATCTTTGTAAAGCTCGTCATACTCCTGAGACCAGAAATACTGAAGCGGAGCGGGGTCATGGGCATGGGGAGCACTGAAGCTTAGGGAAAGCATAAATGGCTTATCCTTCGGAGCCTTTTGGATAAAATCTTGAGCTTGCTGCCCGGTGTACCTTGTCAAGTGAACCGTGTCTTCCCCGATTGTCTTAAAGAAATAGCCCCTCCTATCCTTGAATTTTCCGTTTCGGTCATAATCTTCCCCCTCGTCAAACAAGCCCGAAAATCCCGTGTAATTCACCCCGAACTTTCCAAAAAAACCGGTATAATATCCCGCTCTCTTGAGTTCGACGGGATAGGACTGCGCCATAAAAGGTTCCTTGATATCGCCCTGCCCAAAGGTATAGCCATGGGTACGCTCGTACAGTCCAGTCAAGATACTCGCCCGACTGGCCGCACATATCGGTGTGGTGACAAAGGCATTTTCAAAATAAGTCCCCTGCTCCGCCAGTTTATCCATTTCAGGAGTCTGGATGATGTCATTTCCGGCGAAACCCAAGGCATCCCAACGCTGATCATCCGTCAGAATAAAAATGATGTTGGGCCGATTCGACTGGGCTAGACTTGCACCCAGCAGGAAAAAGGAAGCAAGAAAAATGAGCTGACTTTTCATAAATTGAATGATTCTTTGTCAAATAAAACCAAGCCTCTGGAAAAACTGTCCTGCTTCGTGATCGCCTCAGGTGAAGTCAATCAGCTTGAGAATGATCCCAGCTTTGATAACTTTATCCCAAAACCACCACCCTATTTTTTCTGTCAGCTTTGAAAAAGAAAATTCTTCTACTCATCATCTATCTGGCTTTTATCAGCCTGGGATTGCCCGATTCACTCTTGGGAGCCGCATGGCCGGCCATGTTTGGCGACCTGGGTGTCCCCGTAAATTATGCGGGGATTCTTTCCCTGATCGTCGCTGCCGGAACGGTCGTCTCTAGTCTCTTCAGCGGTAAAGTGATTCGAAAATTCGGCGTGGCCTCAGTGACCACCTTCAGTGTCCTGATGACTGCCTTGGCGCTGATGGGCTATTCCCTCACCGACCACTTTGCCTATCTCTGCCTTTTGGCCGTTCCCCTTGGACTGGGAGCAGGAAGTGTCGATGCAGCACTCAACAACTACGTGGCTCTCCACTATGAAGCCCGCCACATGAACTGGCTGCATAGCTTTTGGGGCGTTGGCGCCGCGATCGGTCCTATGATCTTGGCTGGACAGTTGGCCCGGGGACACTCTTGGTCCGATGGCTACCAAAGCATCGCTTGGATTCAGCTCGCGCTGGTGGCGGTTTTGATCGCGTCTCTGCCGCTGTGGGTCAAAAACCAGACGGACGACTCAACGTCTTCGGAGCAAAAACACCTAGGACTTTTTCAACTCATCCAAGTCCTTCCCGGACTGCCTCAAGCCCTGTTGGTATTCTTTTGCTATTGCTCGATTGAAGCGAGTTTTGGGCTTTGGGGAGCCAGCTATTTGGTTTTTGAAAAAGGCTTCGAAGCCGACCTTGCCGCCCGATATGCTTCGCTCTTCTATTTGGGCATCACGATTGGGAGATTTCTTTCCGGCTTTTTGACCCGCCACTTCAGCAACCGCCAATTGGTCTATCTAGGCCAAGCCGTGATCGGTCTGGGGATTGTTCTCTTGGTTTTGCCACTTAACGCGCTGATCCTACCCGGATTTTTGGCCATTGGCTTGGGCTGCGCGCCCATCTTTCCCAGCCTGCTTCACGAGACACCTGCCAACTTTGGGGAAAAGTACTCTCAAAGCATCATGGGACTGCAGATGGCCAGCGCCTATGTGGGCATTACGCTTATGCCTTTTCTCTTTGGGGAGATCGCAACCTTCACCGGACAAAGATTTCTGTTGGCATTCTTGGGGATATTTTTGTTGCTGATGGTTGGATTGACTTGGAATCTGAATCAAAAAATAAAATCCAAACTCCCGCAAATTTGAAACATATCTCAAGAAGGCCCAATATCCTTGTGATCTGTGGAAAGAATAAGAGACGCAGTCGGACTGCCGAGTTTATGTTTAAAAACGAGTCTCGTTTTTCGGTTAGATCTGCCGGATTGAGTCCTAAGAGCAGTCGGAAAATCTCTGAAAACGACTTGAATTGGGCCGATTTAGTATTGGTGATGGAGCCCGACCACAGAGCAAAAATAAAGAAGCTTTATAGCTTTTTGGAGCTGCCCAAAATAGAAATCCTTCATATCCCGGATGAATATGAGTTTATGGATGAGGATCTTGTCGCACTTCTTTCTGATAAAATCAGTGAGCGGGTGAGCCATGAATTTGGGATCTAGTCGAAGTTCCCTACTCAACCAAAACCGACAAAAAAGACTATTTTCGTTGCCTACCTTCCTAATTCCTATGAAACTCCTCAGGACTTTAGTGTTCCTTCTTTTCAGCATTTTCCTTTGGGGGAAAACTCCAGCTCAAAACTTCCAACAAACGCTCGACTCCGAAATCAGCGAATCCATGCCCGGCATCCTGTTTTCCATCCAGTCCGGGGACGGAAAGCTCGCTTGGAGTGGCGCTTCAGGCTTAAACAACCTGGTTATCAAAGACTTGCTGGAGTCCGACCAAACTTTCCGCATCGCCAGCGTCACTAAGACCTATGTCGCTGCCAGTATCCTGAGACTTATGGAAAAAAGAATTCTTGACCTTGACGATCCGATTTCCAAGCATATTACTCCAGCCCATACCGAGATTCTTTCCCAGGATTACGATTTGGATCAGATCACTATCCGGCAGATTTTGAGGCATTCAGCCGGATTTTTTGATCATACCCATGCGCCTGAGTTCTTTGAGCTCGTCCTCCAAACGCCCCCTCATGAGTGGACACGCACCGAGCAGCTGCGCATGTGTGTGGAAAAGGGTGATCCTATCGGCCCTCCGGGTCAGCAGTTTAGCTACTCGGATACAGGCTATGTGATCTTGGGAGAATTGATCGAGAACTATACCGGAAAAAGCCTGGACGGAGGGATCAAGGAACTGCTTGGCTTGGAAAAGCTGGGACTGGAGCGGACCGACTTCGAGCGCATCGACCCGATGACGGATCAGCTGCGAATTCACCAGTATTTCCAAGGCCAGGACACTTATGGCTTTAGCCCGACGATGGACTACTATGGAGGCGGGGGGATTCTTTCGACCTCCGGGGAACTGGTGGATTTCTTTCAGGCACTTTTTCAGGGGAAAATCTATGAACATCCAGAGACCCTACAAACCATGCTCGAACCGGTGACCTATTCTGAAAAAGCCCGCATGGATTACCAAATGGGCATGTACCGAGTGCAGGTCAACGGTCTGGACGCCTATTGCCACTCCGGATTCTGGGGCACTCAGGTGATCTACATCCCTTCGCTGGATCTCTACATGGCCGCCAACTACTCCGCAGGCTGGAGAGGAAGTGCGGTCGCGCCGGTTTTTGGGAAGGTGTTGGAAGAGATGGGAAGAGAGTAGTAAAAATCAGAAAATTCCAACCTAAATAATGGTCAGCCCTGTTGCTTTGGCTTTAAAAACCATTTCCCTGATGTTTCGGAGCTATTGGAGGATTCTTTTTTCCAATTCTAGATCAAACCCTTAATTCTATTTTACGTACATTTATTCAAAATTAGTACGTATAGCTTTTGATTCCCATGGATACGAAATTGACTTTAAAACTTGACAAACAAGTCATTGAGAAAGCCAAGAAATATGCCTCCTCCCAAAAAAGAAGTCTTTCTGGCCTGATCGAGTCCTATCTCAAATCCCTAGTTAATACAGATGACTTACATGAGTCAGGGGAAATCGAAATTTCTCCATTTGTCAAAAGTATGAAAACTGGGGTTCAGCTTCCTGCTGATCTGGATGAGAAGAAGGCGTATAGAGACCATTTGGCAGAAAAACACAGCTAAATGGAAAAACTGTTTTTGGACACCAACGTCGTCTTGGATCTTCTAGGCGAGCGGGAGCCCTTCTACGAATCCGCAGCAAAAATCGCCTCTCTCGCAGACAGAGGAAGTATCGAACTCGTCGTGTCTGCTCTTACCTATCCGACTGTCTTCTGTTTGCTTTCCAAATATGAAAATCAAAATCTCGTAAGAGAGAAAATCAGGAAGTTTAAAACCATCGCCCAAATGGCAGATCTGACGGACACTATTTTAAACAAAGGCCTTTCCTCCAATTTTCCGGACTTCGAGGACGCGCTTCAATATCATTGCGCACTTAGCTCGGCATGTACCATACTGATCACCAGAAATGGAAAAGACTTTAAGGAATCTGAAATTCCTGTCTTGACTCCGGACGAGTACCTAAGTAGTCTAAGAAAATAAAAATAGCGACCAAGAACTTCGACTGGCCTGCGTATTTTAATGTCTTCCAATCTCTTTTCTCAATTCACCTCCTCATCCCCGCAATCACCCGTAGCGGCCCTCCGCTCCCTCCTTTGATCTTCATGGGAAGTGCTACGATGTAGATTCCCGAGTCGGGCAGCTGATCCAGATTTGCCATATTCTCGAATCCGGGGATATTGTGTCCCATCAGCACCTGATGGCTTGCAAAATCCTGGGACTGCCCATAATCCAGACTTGGCGTGTCTAAACCCACGGCTTTGACCTTTCGTTTTTCGGCCAAAAACCGAGCAGCTTCCGGATGGATTCCCGGAAAGTGCAG
The DNA here is from genome assembly GCA_964613865.1 of uncultured Limnohabitans sp. Classification (GTDB taxonomy): domain Bacteria; phylum Bacteroidota; class Bacteroidia; order Cytophagales; family Cyclobacteriaceae; genus Algoriphagus. The sequence goes on from CAZTJM010000076.1 coordinate 8,662, forward strand.
CTCTGGAATTGCCTCCATTCCCATTTTAGCCGTGCCGAAGTACTTTTCCCGATCCGGGTAAAACTTCCCATATCCCGTGCGGAACAAAACCATGCTTTGCTCTGGGATTTGCCCGTTTTTCTTTTCCCAGGCCATGATCGCAGCGGTGTCAATCAGATAATCCCTATCCGCCAAAGCCTGCTCACTGACATCGATCAGCACGGCCTTTCCCGTGAGTTGATCCAAGCGGAGTTCGTCGAGCTTCTGCCCTTTCTCCGAAAAATGCACCGGCGCATCCAGATGCGTCCCTCCATGCTCGGGGGTAGAAAGGCTGTAGGAAGAATAGAAATAGCCTTTTTCCGTCATCCCTTCCGCCTCGGTTTCCAGCTCGAAACCTGTAGGATTATTTGGCCAATAGAGCGTGGTCGAGTCAAAGGAATAGCTCAGATCGATCCACTCCAGCTCAGCGAGCGACTCCATTGGATCGGAAGGAGAAGTTTCCGCTGCCTTTTGACAAGATGTAATCAGGGCCAAGAAGAACAGGAAAGAAAAACAGGCAACAGTAGTTCGCATCATGGGAAGAGGGTTCAGCTAGGATTTGAAAAAAGGAAATTCAATGTGTGACTAGTTTCTTCAAATTAAAAAAATTGGTGCAAAACTGAAGTCCTTTATCTAATTTGACTCCTGATTGACAGGACTTTCGCCTAAAAATCCAAGTAATTTATTCTCTATTAAAGCCATGGAGGAGACTCAAACCCATTTCGCCCCGGAACTACATATTCCCAAGCAAACCTTTGAGCTTGACTTTTACCAAAAATTTGGCGCTAGAGAGATTTTTTGTTTTCGAAACGAAGACGGGAGTATTCATGTGGCTGAGTTTGAGTTTCAGGGAGCAACCTTCCACATCCATGAGACCATGCGGGATGCTTTGGAACCCGTCAGCGCCAAAGGAGTGACTTGTGTGATTGGTTTATTTGTACCAGATGTCCATGCAGTCATGGAAAAGGCGATAAAAGCCGGAGCTACGTTGATCGCCCCCCCTGCCGACTATGAATATGGCTATCGTCAGGGCATGTTTCGGGATCCATTCGGACACCTTTGGCAGATCCAGAAAAAGATTGGACCGCCAAAACCCATCTGATAGTTACGATGAGTCGGAATCTCACAATCTGAATCAGGGCATCCAAACAACTGGCCGCTGGCTTCTTCCCATCTAAAAATCACAGTCATTTAAAGTCCTAATCCGCGCTGAGAGCAATCCATTGGAGATCGGCAAGTGCTTCCATAGGAGCAGTTGTAGGAGGCAGTGCAGGCTTCAGAAAGGAAACAGCTAAAGGCCATCAGAGTCAAAAAACTCACAAAAGTAGGCTGCAAAGCATATCTCATTGGAATCCCACAGGCAGTCGAAATAAAGATTTTGGCCATAAAGACTTTTGAATGCCTTGCGGCAGCATTCCTAGGCACCCCATCCATCCTATTATCCGACCACCCCGAACTTTAACATTTTCGTTAGCTGTAGCTTTCCGCTATACTCAAGACTAAAACCTCCTTTGAAGATGCGAAGATTTTTAATGCTGTTTTTTCTCTGTGGAGCATTGACCGCAAACGCCCAAACCGTCAGGGCCGTCAAACAACGAGTCAAATTGCGCACGAGCGAAACCTGGAATGCCAAGATCTACAATAAGGTGACCGGAGAACGTATCAGTGAGGAACAACTCATGGAAATCGTTCGGGAACGGGGATCTACCCACCTCGACAAGGAATACAACAAGTTTGGACAAGCTACTAAAGCGTATTACCACCCAGACAGCGCCCACCTCAGGATTCGAAACCGGGATATCCACAAGCAAATACAGCCCGGGAAGGAATTGCCTGAGTTTGTCTTCACGCTAGTGGATGGAGAAAAGCTACGCAGCAAAAAACTTCGCGGAAAATGGGTGCTGCTAAAATTTGACTTGGTGGTGCAATTCTTGGACTATCCGGACTACGAGGCGCTCGCAGCACAAGTGGATGCTTTGGATGAAAAGTACCCCTTGGTCGCCGTCACCTGCCTGGGGGACAATGAGGAAAACATCAGAAATAGAATTGGCGACAAATATGACCCCATACTTTGGCTGGGAGAGGGCACTGGATTTCAGGAAAAATATTTCATATCCAGGCTACCTACCACGGTTCTGATCGATCCCCAAGGGAAGGTGGTTAAATATTTCAGGTATCACGAAAAGATGGATTTGGAGGAAGCCATACTCAGCCATCAAAATTGGGCATCCAAACCTATCTAGCATGAGCATCGAGTGTTACAAAAACCTTTAGGGCTCGAGGATAGATTGATCGGAGTTTCGACCTTTATACTAGCTTTCTATCTCTCTTCTCCCTTTCAAAATATCCTCGTCTCAAATCCGTCGATACTTCGGGTGTTTTTCTTTTCCCAATACGCCTCTATTCCATCGATGCCCTGCTTGGATGACCATGTATTGAGGGTCTCTCGCTCCTCTCTGAAATCCATAAAGGGCACGGCAAATCCGCAACTGGTCTGCACCAGGTCCACTTCCATCTCGATGATCTGCCGCGAGCCGGTATTGGGCGGAAAGAGCCCGATGTAGTCCCCATACTCCCGGTCTCTTTTGTGAAAAATCCTCGCCTGTCCATAAAGCCTCAAAATCATCGGCTTGCCCTCAAAAGCGCAAAACATGATGGTCATCCGCGGGTCGAGCAGCAGATGGGCGGCGGTTTCGTTTCCGCTTCCGGTCAGGTTGAGCCACACGACCTTGTTTGGGCCGATGACCCGAAAGGAGTCTGTCCCTTTGGGCGAGACATTCACCCGTCCATCCGCCGCGGCGGTACCTACGAAGAATATCCTCTGGGCGGCAATAAAGTCCCTCAGGTCTTCGGTGATCGATTCCAGTTTTTTTCCCACGGCTAGATGCTGGTTTGTTTCTTGGAAAAATACGGCGTTCTGTCCGAAAGCCAAAGACCTACTCCCCCAACTCCTTTTGCGCCAAAGGCTTTTCCAGTCGAAAGGAGTCTCTGTCCACATCCAGCTCAAGCCCCCATCTCTTCATACTGGAGATTTCCAATGACTTTTCCCGATATTGATCTGGAGTCATAATGGGGATTCCGAATATGATCGGAAAATATCGCTCACAGCAGGAGCAGGTCAATACACCCTCTATGATCACCTGATCCTCGGTTTCATGAAAGACCTGGACATTCAATTCATTTTTATCAAAGGGACAGCAAAGGCGATCCAGCAAACTTCGTTTCATGGTTTTGATTTTAATTGTTTGAGATAGGCATTGGCAGCCTCTCTGGGATTCTCCTCATTGAGAATTCCCGAGATCACTGCGATTCCTTCATAGGAGTATCGCTCCAAAAGAGAAAGGTTTTCCGGTCGGATTCCTCCAGAAAGAAAGATGGGTAAATCCGTAATTTCCCTGGTTTTCAGGATTGTTTCCGGCAGCACGATTTCGCAGGTATCCACAGATGAGGAAGGAAATACCGAGCAAAAACTGATGTATGCGAGTCGATTTTCGTCGGCCCAACGGGCGGTTTCCAAATCGTTTCCGACAGTAATTCCGATCAGCTTTTTCTCCAAATGGATTTTGGCTTTATCCCAATCCTCCGGAATCCGATCAAAATGCACCCCATCCAGTCCATAAGCTAAGGCCAGCTCCCAGTCTTCGTTGAGCAATACCGGAACCTGAAACTTGTGGGCCAGTTCTTTTATCCGATCAAGAAGGGTTCCTTTGGCAGTATCGGTCACCTCCTCCGCCCAATGGTTCCACACCTGCACGATTCCCACTCCTCCCTTCAGCGCCTGATACAGACTAGTAAGGAGCTCGTCCCAGTCTTTCCTGGGGTTCAAGACGAGGTACAATCCTGTGAGTTTTTTCATGTCTTCTCTGATTTCAAAGCCTTGAAAAACGCATCCCAATACGGATCTTTCCCGTCAAAGGCAATGGCTTGCGACATCCCATCCAAATTTCGAATGAGGCGGCTTCGATCTTCCGTAAACGCGCCAATCACTGTAGCAGGAATCTCCTGGCTTTTCAGCTCTCTGACTAAAGCGTCTTCCATTCCCGGTTTGACAGCCATCAGCATGGCTCCAGCCCCGATGGAAATCAGAGGGTCGATTTCAAAAAGCGTTGCTACTTGGCGGATTTCCTCCGGGATGAGGACTTTCTCTTTTTCAATCCAAAAGCCGACTCCGGCCGCTTCGGACATTTCCAGCAAAGCCCCTATCACTCCGCCTTCGGTGACATCATGCATGGCGCTCAGTTCCTTCCTGGGCTTCAAGGTTCGGGCGGCAATCATCGCTTCGGGCAGGACCGAAAGCTTCCAAAAGTTCTCGCTCGCTTTTTTCTGGATTTCTTCTCCCAGCCTCTCCCGAACCGTATTCGGAAAAGCCATCGCCAAAAGTGCTGTACTCGAAATAGCGGGCGACTTGGTCAATACAATCTTGTCCCCCGGCTTCGCCATGTTACTCGTCAAAACTTGGTCCTTGGGAGCTTTCAAAAACATCGTGCCTCCACCAGCAATGGTAGAGTTCTGGCCCGGAACCTGCCCGGTATGTCCTCCCGTGATTGCGATCCCTAGGTCATGGCACAACTGATGGATATGTCCCCAATATCCGCGAAACTGCGCCTGCATCAAATCGGGAGGAAGATTCAGCACAAACTGGGCAAACTGTGGCGCAAAGCCGCTCGTGCTCAGATCATTCACCAAAAGATGCACCGACAGCCAAGCCGAGACCTTCATCCCCAAACCCGGAATCAGGGAAAGCGGATCACTGGATACCGCCAAAACCTGTCCCCCACCCAAATCGATGACCGCAGTATCCACTCCGAAAGCCGGTCCGCAAAGTACTTCGGAGCGATCTGCTCCACACAGCCCCATCAGTTCCTCTTTGAAGCCCTGTGCATTGAGCTTTCCTGAAAAATCCTCAAAAGCCGCCATCACACATCCGTTAATTTGACATGGAAGCCGAAGAAATCTCCGTAGGGAATTTTCCACTGTTGCTTGGGAAACCATTTGGGCAGCCCGGTGGCATTCCAATCGATAACATACTTGCGATCCGGCAGCGCTTCTGCCACCAAATCCTTTAGCGATCCGGGCGTATAGAAATGTGCGGTAGTGTAGTAGTTGTTTTTCCCAAAAGCCTGCTGGACACGACGACGGATGAGCTTGGGCGTATTCCTATTCATCATCCCAAAAATGATCCCATACTTGCCTACCCGCACCGCCTCACGGATCACCTGAACTGGATTTTGGTAGTATTCAAAGGTGGTCACAAAAGCCAATGCATCGAAAGAATGATCCTTGAAAGGCATGTGGTGGGAGTCTGCCAAAACCAGATCTCCGCCGAAGAGCTGCACGCCCTGCGCGAGCATAAAAGGGGAAATGTCCCCTCCCGTGGCCTCCAGGCCTATCTCGTGCCACCAGCGCGTAAAGCGTGTGGTGCCGCAACCAAATTCAAGTAAAGTTTTGACCCGGTGATCCTGCTTGATAAGTCCTTCTAAAGTTTTCTTCTGCCAGACTTCCTGATACTTGTAGGGTCCCTCGTAGTACTGCTCGTAGTGATCGGTGTCGTCACGGTTGAAAAACCACTCTTTTCTCCCCTGCCAGTTTCGCAGCTCCTCCGGAGCCACCTCGAAATTTTGTTGTTTGATTAGTTTGCCCATTGGTCTAAAACTTAGACCTGAATGCATCCCAGAAAGGTATAAAAGCAGAAGCCTTCGACAATTCCTACGCTGGCATTATCCAGATCAGGTTCTCGGGTATGATCTCAGCCTTACTTAAGGCACCCCGTTGTTGTTATTTGATATTCAAAGATAGGAGAGAGATTGGATAATGCCAGTCCGATCTAGATTTAGGGAAAAACCGATTTCGGTAACTCCACTGGAATTCAGTGAAAAGTCCACAAGCCTAAAAGTGGATGTCGTCAATCCAAAAGAGGCTGTCTCATAACTGATGGTTGTCACATTGAGCGAAGTCGAAATGCGGCTGTATTCACTGCAAATGGCCCTCGATATACGCTACTCCCGTAGCTCCAGTGCTCAGGCTGACACAATCAGGCCTTTTGAGACAGCCTCTTGCTTAAAAGCCGTGCTTATCCAACATACCCCGGATCAGCTTATACCCATTCTCTGCCATGTCCCAGGGTTCGGAGAAGTTTCTCCATACTCCGATGGAATTGGCAAATGCAGGGTCATTGCGGGTGAATCCTTCGATGGTCAGCCAGCCGGAATAACCGACTTTTTTCAGCGTGGCAAAAGTCTCTTCAAAATTGACATGGCCGGAACCGGGAGTTCCCCGGTCATTTTCGGAAATATGGAAATGTCCCAGCCGAGGAGCGATCAGTTCTATCGCAGCGCCTAGCTTCTTCTCCTCCATATTCGCATGATGCGTGTCAAACATCGCCTGCACGTTTGGATGGTTAACTTTCGTCAGCAAGTAGTCCAGCTGCTCCATGGTGTTGGCTAGGTAGCATTCGAAGCGGTTGAGCGCCTCAGGAGTCAAAAGGATTCCCAATTTTTGGGCATTGTCTCCCATTTCATGCAAGACCTCCGCAGACCAATTGTACTCGTCTTCAAGTGGAGCTCGGGAGGCAAAAGTCGCGAAAGCGGAATGAAAGGGACCACATAGCACCTGCGAGTTCAAATCGGCGGCTCGATCCAGCACCCATCGCAGTCTTTCCTTGGACTTTTCACGGACTTGGGCATCAGGGGAAATCGGATTTTCATCCGGGCCTAACACTGTCACCGTGGTCACTTCCAAGCCGATGTCAGCACAGTGTTTTCCGACCAATTTGAAAGATTCCTCGGGGGAACCTCCCACAAAAAATTCCGCCCCGTCGTAGCCGATTTTTTTCAATCGATCCAAGATGGGCAACAAAGCCTCCGACATTTCCGCTGACCAGGCCAGCACGTTGAATCCTATTTTGTTCATGGTTTATTGTTTGTCAATGGTCTACAGTCCTCCGTCGACAGCCGCGCTTCGGTGGACCGTTGACCGTGGACTGCTAACCAAAAATCTTATTTAAAATCCTGCACTTTCATCCCTTTTCTAAACGTGTCGAAGCCGAACATCGTCGGCTGGTAAGCTCCAACGATCGCTACGTCCAGTTCTGGAGTGATGGCTTCGGACATGCCCAAAAGCCAAAAAGAAGCATTGACCACCAAGCGGCGAAGATCCTCGCTTTGGAAGCCCAAAGAAGAACCCATGGTAGAGGCAAAAGCCATCCCCGCTTTTCCACCTTCGATTTGGTAGGGTTTGGTCCAGGCTATGGGCATCACGGATTTTTCCCACATGAGGGGGGCTTTGTCATCCATGCCAGCAGTAGACTGTCCGTAGATCAACACCTCGGCCTCAGCGGGGAGGCCTTGGATTCCATAGACGTCCTCCGGCACCCAGATGTCATTAACCCCGCGCAGGACGGGATGATCGTTCATCTGTAGTACTCCGTTGATCAGGGAGCGGGAGCCTTCTTTGCCATGCACCCCGTGGTGGTTCACCCAAGTCTCACCAAAGATCCGCTTGCCAAACCCTTTCTCCCAACCCGCTTCTTTGCCATTCCAAGTCCATTTGGCATAGGGAGAGGTCTTGTCTTTCTGGTAGGCAAAAGCGTGGGTGGAAGTTCGTAAGCCGATGATGGGCTTGCCGGCTTTCAGGAAATTCTCAATGTATTTAGTCTGCTCGTCAGGCAGCTCCCGGAATCTGATCAGCATGATCATCAGATCGGCGGTCTCCAGATGTTCAAGGCCTGGGATGTTGTTTTGATAGTTTGGGACGATGTCCCCGCTGCTTGGCTCTATCGGGAAAAGGACGGTGGTCTTGAATCCGTGCCGCTCGGCGAGGATCTTAGCGAGCATGGGCATGGACTCTTCGGAGCGGTATTCGTCGTCACCGGCTACTAGGACAATATGCTTTCCTTTACCGGGACCGGCTTCTCCTTCGTATTGGAGAAATGTCTGCCCGTTTTGGGCGCAGGCGAGCAAGCTTAATGAGGCGATTAAAAAACTAAAAGCCAGACTTTTGAATAGAAAAGACATCGTGATTTTGGTTTTTGGGAAGTATAATGATCTGTATTGCGGGCATCAAAATAGGCCTTTTGGACAAGTAAGCTATCCCGCCGATGCTGGTTTTCTTACTTTCTTTTGAAAATCTTCTTGAAAGCCATAACTAGCAGGAGGGCAACGATACCGACAACCAATCCAATCAGGAATTCTTTGATGATCGCCGGCCAGGATTCGAGCAGGTGGTGGAAAAAGTCGATGTTGTGTGCGAAGATGCCTCCAGACACGAGCAGTAGTGCGATTGTACCGATAAAGCCAATCCCGCGGATAAGGTAAGGAAGGGCATTGACCAGCAGCAAGCCAACTTTGTCAGAGAAGCTGTCTTTTGCCTCATTCAGCGCGATGAGCTTGTATCCAAACTCATCCATGCGGACGACGATCGCGACTATTCCGTACACGCCGACTGTAGCAATCAGGGCAATAATAGACACCACCGCGATCTGTGTCGTCAAAGATTCCGCTACTACGGTTCCCAATGCGATGATGACGATCTCGACCGAAAGGATAAAGTCAGTGGTGATGGCCGATTTGATCTTCTGCTTTTCCAAAGCGAGGATTTGTTCCTCCGTGAGGTTTTCATCCAGCGTTTCTGCCACATGATGATGATGGGGCACAATATATTCGTAGATTTTCTCGGCGCCCTCATAGGCAAGGTAAAGCCCGCCAATCACCAAAATAACCGTCACCGCGACAGGCAAAAAGGCACTGAGCAGGAAGGCAACCGGTAGGATAATGGCCTTGTTGAGCAGGGAACCTTTGGTGATCGCCCAGAGGACCGGCAGTTCACGGTCCGATACAAAACCCGAGGCCTTTTCCGCATTTACGGCCAGATCATCTCCTAAAATCCCGGCGGTTTTCTTGGCCGCCACTTTACTCATTACTGCCACATCGTCCATGAGGGTAGCGATGTCATCCAACAGCGCAAATAATCCAGAAGCCATTCTTATCTATGATTTACGATTTTTGATCAAAGCCTTTACTTGCGAAGATAATGAAGGAGGCACAAAGTAGCCTTGCCGCTTATCCACCTTACAGATCAAATTATTTATTCTTTCAACTCTTCCGGATCAAAAATCAATGGAAAAAACTTCCCTCCCATCCTTTGCCCCTTGGGAATCACTGGCACACCGGCGAGCAGCGGTTCATCGGAATCAGAGACCGTGCCATCCGCGAAAACATTGAGCACAAAAGCTTTCCGCGATCGCGCCGAAAAGTTTGCGAAGCTGCCATGCACCAACAAAGGGTGGTGAAAAGCAGCGTGTCCGGCTTTGAGGGGAATCGGCACCGGTTTAAAGCTCGCCTTTTGCTCCTCGCTCATCATGGCCATCAGTCCGTCCATCTCTCCTGCCAGGGCAGGCTTTTCCAGCAGGCCCCAGCGGTGGGATCCCGGCACATATTGGAGACAGCCGTTTTCCTCCGTAGCGTCATCCAGCCCGCACCAGCAGGTCAAATGCTGCATCTCAACGGTGCGGGTCCAGTAGCTGTAATCTTGGTGCCAGGCAACATTTCCTCCATGATGGGCCGGCTTGCAAAAAAGCTGATCATGCCAAAATCTCACCGCCCTGTCTCCCAAAAGCTGGCTCGCCACCATCCGAAAAGCCGGATTCCAGATCACGTCGTGGAATGCTTCGGCGATACGCCAATGTCCGAGCGAATGAAACAACACCTTGTTCGGGTCGCCGGACTCGTTACTATGAAACTCATGAAACAGGGAATGCAGGGGATGCTTTGGGTCCATTACTTCGTCCAAAGCCGTCTTGAGCACTTCGATCTGTTTTTCATCGAGCAGCTTGATGCCTGCCAAGTAGCCATTTTCATGAAAAAATTCAATCTGCTCCTTGCTAAGCCGGTATTGCTCCCAATCTGATTTGGTTTTGGGCTGGAGAAATAGCTCCGTTATGGGATGGTGAAAATCAGCCAGATCTTTCATTTGAGTTCGGTTTTTTTGGGAGGGAAAAAGATAGAAAAAGTTTGGCGGCGTTGAATCCTGCCATCCAAAAAAATACCCTACCGATAACGATTGCGTTGATTTTAAAGAGTGTTCTACCTAGTTTGGAAAAAAAGAAAATTACCTTGACAGTGGATACTTCAATCGAAGTGCCTAGGGCATGCAGCCCGAGATTCGTCCATCCAAAATAACCCATCAATGAATAGCAATCGAAGAAGCTTTTTGAAAACCGGAGCTACAGCGGCTTTGGGACTTTCGGGACTCACGGTGATCTCCCCTTCGGTCCTTGGGAAATCCATGGGCCATGTCGCGCCCTCCGACAAAGTCAACCTTGCCTGCGTAGGCATTGGAAATCGCGGAGCAGAGATCATCAAAGAACTCCATAAGACCGGTCTCTGCAATGTCGTCGCGCTTTGCGACGTGGACATGGGGGCCAAACAGACCTTGGACGTGATGAACATGTTTCCTCAGGCCAAGAAGTTTCAGGATTTCCGCAAGATGTTTGATCAGATAGGCAATGAGTTTGACGCGATCAGTATCGCTACGCCGGATTTTTCCCACTTTCCAGTCACGATGATGGCGCTCGCAGAGGGCAAGCACGTCTATGTGGAGAAGCCGATGGCACGCACTTTCCGGGAAGTCGATCTCATGATCGCCGCCGCAAAAAAATATCCCAAGCTGGCGACCCAGATGGGTAACCAGGGACACTCCGAAGGCAACTATTTCCAGTTTAAAACCTGGAAGGATGCTGGAGTGATCAAAGACGTAACGGCCATCACCGCCCACATGAACAGCCGCAGACGTTGGCACGATTGGGATCCAAAGATCAGCTCCTACCCTGCGGCCGAGCCCATTCCTTCCACCTTGGATTGGGATGTGTGGACCGCGCAGGCTGAGCCCCATGCCTTTAACAAGGACTACCACAATGGACAATGGAGATGCTGGTATGACTTCGGGATGGGCGCCTTGGGAGATTGGGGCGCACACATTATCGATACCGCACATGAGTTTTTGGAGCTGGGATTACCCTACGAAGTCAATCCAACCAAGCTCTCGGGCCATAATCCGTTCTTCTTCCCGATGTCCACTACCCTGGAATTCAAGTTCCCGGAAAGAGGTAGCATGCCGCCATTGACGATTACTTGGCAGGATGGCCTGGACAATATTCCAGCCGTGCCGGAGGGCTACGGAGTATCCGAACTTGATCCAAACATCCCGCCACCAAGCAACGGACAAATGCAGCCTGCAAAGCTTAATCCCGGCAAGATTATCTACAGTAAAGACTTGATTTTCAAAGGCGGATCACACGGCAGCACACTCTCCATCATCGGGGGAGACAAGGCCGAAGAGTGGAAGTCTAAACTTCCGGAGGTCCCGGCAAGTCCTTCTAACCACTTTGCTAACTTCCTGAAAGCGGCAAAAGGCGAGGAAAAAACCCGCTCTCCATTCGAGATTGCAGGCCCGCTGAGCCAAGTGTTTTGCTTGGGCGTGCTGGCGCAATGGAGCGGACTGAAGCTGGAGTTTGACCGGGAAACCCGTCAGATCACCAACAACCCTATGGCTAACCAGATATTGGCCGGGATGCCGCCAAGAAAGGGCTGGGAGGAATTTTATAGAGTATAGAGGCTAGAATCGAGATTCAAGAAGCGCAATTCAAGAAGTAAGACTTTAGACGCAAGAATCAAGATCAAGAAAGCCGTCCGGATTTGAATCTGGGCGGCTTTTGGTTTTTACAGTCTTCAGCTTTTCGCCAATTGCCTGGAGGAATTATTCGAAAGTACACTAACCATGTGTTTGGGCGACTCTTCCGTCTCCGGTCTTCCAGCGTAAAAAAACGGATAGTTCACTATCCATCGTATTTTTCTTGACCATCCTAGTTTTCCAACTTCTCCAACCTTTGTAAAAGCGGCGGATGTGAGTAATTGACAAAGACGTACCAGGGATGTGGATTGATATTGCTGAGGGTTTTCACGGACAAGGTCTTCAGCGCATCTGCCAAAGGTGGTCCAGCAAAGGTGTGTTTTGCATAGGCATCTGCCTCAAATTCGTTTTTCCTGCTCAGCCAATTCATCGCGATCGCCAGCAAGGTGGAGATGGGAGAAAAGAGCATTCCAAAAGCGATCAGGTTCAACTGTACCGACCAAGCACTACCACCCAAGGCAAAGCTCAGATTTTCGCTGAAAACAAACTGGGCAAGCAGGAAAAGGATGATTCCAGTTTGTACCACGGAGATCGCCAAACCCAGCAAAATATGTTTCTTTTTGAAATGACCCACCTCGTGGGCCAATACAGCAACTAACTCGTCTTCGGAATGCTGTTCGATCAAGGTATCGTAAAGGACGACTTTCTTCCGCTTACCAAAACCGGAGAAAAAGGCATTGGCTTTGGAAGAGCGCTTACTGCCATCCAGCACGAAAATATTGTCCAAGGGAAAAGCAACAGATTCGGCATAGGAAACGATTTTCCGCTTCAAATCTCCTTCCTCGAGTGGAGTCAGCTTGTTGAAAAGGGGCAAAATC
>CAZTJM010000077.1:0-20815 GCA_964613865.1 uncultured Limnohabitans sp.
TTTTATGCTCTACGAACTCATCAACAAAAGTCCTCATCCGGTGATCCTCCTGGGTGTTCTGATTGAGGTACCCTACTCTTACGTTTATTTCAGGTTAAGTGAAAAGTTGGACAATGCCTTTGAAAAAGCCGGAAGAGGATTTGAATTCACGTACAACCGGATTCTTTTATTCCTCAGAATCGACCATATTTTCGCGGATCCATCCCTGAAACCCGTCTATTTTAACACCCATCGCGAAGTGGATTATTCAGATCACTATCCTGTCACAGCAACCTTTACCTGGGAGGGAATGGAGTAAACCCCTGCCCAATCCAGTGCCATCGTCTCGACAATATCCGGAGATTTGAATCTTTTACTACCAAATTTTGAAGCAATTGCCTAACTTGCCGGACTAGAATTTTACCCCGATACCATGCAGCAATACCACGACTTGATGAGAAGGATTCTCAATGAAGGTGTGAAAAAAACCGATCGCACTGGTACTGGCACGATCAGCATCTTTGGACACCAAATGCGCTTTGACCTGTCCAAGGGATTCCCAGTCGTGACGACCAAAAAACTGCACCTACGCTCCATCATCGTCGAATTGCTCTGGTTTCTCCGAGGAGACAGCAATATCACTTGGCTGAAGGAAAACGGAGTTTCGATTTGGGACGAATGGGCCGACGAAAATGGAGACCTTGGGCCAGTCTATGGGTACCAGTGGAGGCACTGGCCTGATGGAAAAGGAGGTGAAGTCGACCAGATCAAAAACCTCATCCACCAGATCAAAACCAAGCCTGACAGTCGTCGGCATATCGTAAGTGCCTGGAATGTGGCCGATGTAGTCGACATGGCCCTCCCCCCTTGCCACACGATTTTCCAATTTTACGTAGCGGACGGCAAGCTATCTTGCCAGCTCTACCAGCGAAGTGCAGACGTATTCCTCGGAGTGCCGTTCAACATCGCCTCTTACGCCCTTTTCACCATGATGGTGGCGCAAATCTGCGACTTGGAGCCAGGTGAGTTTGTGCACACCTTTGGCGACGCGCACCTCTACCTCAACCATCTTGAGCAGACAGAGCTTCAGCTTAGTCGTGAGTTCAGACCGCTGCCGACGATGAAAATCAACCCTGCGGTAAAGGACATCTTTGGATTCAAGTATGAGGACTTTGAGCTGGTGGGATACGATCCCCATCCCCATATCAAGGCTGCGGTGGCAGTCTGATCCCCAATAGTGATGACCTAATAAAAGCTCCGAATTGCAGCGAATTCGGGGCTTTTTCCTTTTCTACTCCCAGGCGAATGGTCCTGCCATCGGCCTGGGATATCGCGGGCCGTGTCGTTTTTTGACCTTGACCTGATACCGTTTCCACTTCCGATATTGTTTGTCTTGAAGCACATGCGCCACCAATATGTCGAGGTACTCACTTTCCTTTGCCACTTCATCAGCGATGGGCCGGAGCTTTTCATCCATCAAATGGATCAATTCCACCAGAGGTTGAAAATCCTGCAACATAGTCGCCCTTTCTTCATATTGAGCCTTAAGAGCGTGTAACCCCTCAAATAGGTCGCGATGACTTTTGACAATGCCATCCACCCTCGCATCGTGATCCTGAAGTAATCGGTCAAATTTGTCAAAACTTGCCGAACTCCGTGATATCCCCACTTTTTCAGCAGCTTCCTGGTGATCGTATTTGATGAGCCCGATGAGTTCCTCGGGACTGCAGGTGGTGATTTGGACTTCGGCGCTGCTTTTCTGCTTTTGGGCTGTCTGGGCAAAAAGAACCAAAGGACTAAGGAAGCAATACAATGCCATCCCTAGCCGGACGGGGATGATTTTCATGGGAAGGTGGGATTATTCAAACTTATACCTCTGAAACCAGCGGTCTCCAAAGGAAAATTGGAGTGTGATGGTGTGGAGGCTTTCTGACGCAAGAGTCTGCACCTCGCCTGTTTTTTGGTATTGATAGCTAAGGTTGACTCTGGTGGAGCGGTTGAGCGGCAGTCCCACTCCCGTGGTCAGGGCGTAAGACTTCACGGACTGGCCGTCTAGCAGCCAAGATCCGGTATCCATCCTGCCACCGAGGGAAAAACTCATCGACTTCAGCAGCTCAGGGGCAAAGTAGCCCGGCACCAACTCGGCACCGAGGGAATACACTTGGGAGGATTGGCTGTGCTCAAAAGACTCGGTCGAAAAATTGTAAAGGACGTCGCCTGCGATCAGCAGCTTCCCCGACTGGAAGGCCAAACCGGAGCGCAGCGTCTTGGGCAATTCAAAGCTGGAAGTCTTTTCATCGGCTTGATAAAGCGACAGGCGATCCGTGTAGGTAGAGATGCCCTCATTGTAAGTGCCGGTCAATTTGGAATAGTACTGTGCGTTGGCGCCCCAGGTTACTTTGTATTTGGGCGTGACAATCAGATCAGCTTGTACTCCGGCTTCGAGTCCCACACCGGAGTTTGAGCCGATTCTTTCCGCGACGTAGCCGCTTTCGGAAGCATCCAGATAAGTGCTTTCTTTCTGATAGTTAGCAAAGAGAAAAGAGGGGCGTACGCCAAGAGAGATCCGGTCTGTCAGCCCATATGCCCAATTGACATAGGCTTTGTTGGTGTTTCCCCAACCGCGATAAGTCCGAATATATCGCTCCTGCATCCCTTCGAAGGTGACCACATCCGAGAAGCTGTAGTCTTGGAGCGTCACCGGGGTCAGGCCCAGTGAAAACGCCGATTTTTTTGAAGCGCGAAACCAAATCTGGAAGGCGTTGAGGTTGGAAAAATTGTTCTTTTGGATCTCCGACTCAGTTTCAAGCACCTGGTAGTTGTAGCTCATGTCCCCTTCGAAGAGGAAAGTAAACCCCACTTCGAGGCTGTTTTGGGAAGCGGGGTTTATTGGGTTGAGAAAATAAGGGGAGCGGACTGCCGAACCGACTCCCCCCAGCCTTTTGGCCATCCCAAAGTTGTCGAAGGTATAGGTACCCGCGCCAAAATAGGAGTATAGCGAGCCGTGTCCGCGCTGGGCAAATCCGTGCATCGCCGTGGCTATGTAGGCTAAAAACAAAATGACACTCGTACGCTTCATGATTTTTCCCCAAACCTAAAGCAAGACCTCCAGCTAGGAGTCAGAAATAGACCAACAAGGAAATTACATGGAGCAAGAGCCAAAAATCCTCCACCAAGAGAGCGGATTCGCCAACTGGACCAAGTGCCGTTTGCTCTATAAAAAAGTCCGCTTTGCAGAGAGATTTCACTCCCAGGTCTACTTTGCCTCCGAATCTTGCCGCCCTGTCCTAGCCTTGTAGAAAAAAAGATGCGAGTTCATTTGCCGGGAATACTCCTATTGTGTCTGCTTACCTCCTGTTTTGAAAACAGCTATTTGGAAGAAATTCCGGAGGTAGATCTGGAAGACGATTTTTCCATCAGGAAAATCGTCCACAGCGAACTGGAGCTCGGGACGGTCTTTTTAGACAGCCTAGTCACCAGCGGCAAAACCTCCATGCTCTTAGGATCCTATGCTGATCCCATTCGCGGACATATTCAAGCAAGCCCCTACTTTGAGTTTGCCCCCGAGAGCTTTGCCGCGATAGACGAATCAAAAGAGCTGGACTCGCTGGTCTTGGTACTGAAATACTCCAGCACCCGCTATGATACACTGCAAAGCTTCCAACTCAAAATCAGCGAAATAGCCGAAGCTTTTGAATACCCCAATGAAGACGAGGTCTTCTACCACATCGAATCTCTACAAAGCAAAGCCAGCCCGATCACCACTGAGCAAATCCAAATCTTCCCGGCTTTTGACTCGGTAAAAGTCACACTACCCATGGAGTTCGGTCAGGAGCTTTTCGGGAAACTCAAAGGCTCCCAATCCATTCTGTCAAGTGTAGAGGACTTCCGGGACGCATTTCATGGCCTCAAACTGGAAGTCGAGGGCAGCAGTCCGCTGATCGAGCTTAGCACGGAGACCTATCTGCTCTTTTATTACCAGGAAAAAAACGAGACCAATCGAAGCAGCGAGGAGATGAAAATCTCCGTCACGAGTACTCTGTATCCTTCCAAAACCTTTACCCACATCGACCTCAACCGAGATGGGACGCTCTTTGCCGATCGGCAGTCCAAAACCTGGATTCCCGCGGAGGAAACTGGGGATATGTCACTTGCAGACGAACTCGGTCTCTCCGCCATCGGACTCAAGCTAGGCAGCTTGAGTGGCATCGGGGAGATTCCGAGTGGCTATTACATCTCAGAGGCTAAACTGGTTTTGCCTGTCAAACGGCTGACCTACGACGCTGTGCTCAACCCCCTAGCCGAAAGCTTGGATATCTACGCCATCAAGAAAATCGGACTTTTGGACACCTATCTCAGCCAAGCCGCTTTGTACAGCCTGGACAACGAGTTTCAGGAAAACACCTTCTTCCTCCTGGATGTCACTTCCTATGCGGACAAAAAAATCAGGGGCGGCGACCCAGAAAGCTACTTGTGGATGGAACTCATGGCCGGCGAGGCACTCAATACCGGCTACCTCGCCCTGGGCACCAACTCCACCACCCAAAAACCAAGACTAGAAATCATACTAATTCCATTAAACTAAACTTCATGAAAAGTTCAAACCAACTGCTGGGTTTTACCTTGACACTCACCCTGATGATTTTTACTTCCTGTGTAAGCAGCGACGATACCGAAGAGGACACAGGTAACTGGATCCGAAGATCCTATTTCGAAGGCAGCAACCGGGCCAACAGCTCCGCGTTCACCATCGATGGAAGGCACTTTATAGTAGGAGGATATACTGGAGACGCCTACCTCAACGACCTTTGGGAATATGACCCAAATACAGACGCTTGGACAAAAAGAGCTGATTTCCCCGGTACCGCACGAGGCAATGCTGTGGCCTTCACCATCGATGGGATCGCCTATTATGGCACTGGATACGATGGGAGAAACCGTCTATCGGACTTCTGGTCCTACGATCCGGCTACCAATTCCTGGAGCCAAATCGAGTCGTTCCCCGGCACCGCGCGCTACAATGCCCTCGCCTTTGGACTTAACGGGCGCGGATATGTAGGAACCGGATTTGACGGGAGCGAGCAAAAGGACTTTTTCCAATACGATCCTGATACCAAAAGCTGGACCGCCCTATCCAGCTTTGGCGGCGCAAAAAGACAAGGGGCCTTTTGTTTCGTCCTCGACGGAACGGCTTATCTCGGTGGCGGCATCAACAATGGTCTGTACCAATCGGACTTTTGGGCTTTGGATGGCACCGATCTCACTTGGACACAAAAGACCGCGCTTGACGAGGAGGACGACTATACCATGTCACGGAGCGAAGCGGCAGCCTTTGCATTGGGCGGATATGGCTACGTGACTTTGGGTTCCAATGGTCAATTGTTGGGCTCGACTTGGGAGTATATCCCCTCCCTCGATAGCTGGGAGGAGAGGACTGCCTTTGAAGGCACATTGCGCACCGGCGCCTCGGTCTTTTACGCCAATGACCGGGCTTTCGTCCTGTTGGGCCGGAACTCCAATCTCAGATTTGACGACATCTATGAGTTCCGTCCTTTTGAGGAATATGATGAAGAGGATTAAAAGTCGTTAAACAAAGCCAAAGAATCTTAAATCGAGACGGGGCTTCCCAATAAGAAAGTGCAGAAGTCCCGTCCTTTGCCACTCCTATCAAACAGTCCGGCCATGGACAAACACAAAATCCTAAAGGGCATCGTTCACTTCCTGATCATAGGAATCCTCGTCTCGCCGGCTCTGTTGTATTTATTTGCTGAGCAAAACCAACGGTTTCATCCCCCGGTAAACCCGCTGGTATCCTACTCTGTGCTGACCATCTTTTACCTGGCAAATATTTTTTGGCTGATCCCAAGCTACGTCTACCGCCGAAACTACAAGGCCTATTCGCTAGGCATCCTACTGATGTCCGCAACCTTCATCGCCTTGCCGCTGACTGGAAGCCCGCCCCCAAACAGGCCTTCCGAAGAATTCCGGATGCGTCCGATACGGGAAAAACTACCTGCCCCTGAGGATGGGGTGATCGATTGGCAAAGGTTTCGTTTCTTTTTCTTTTTCCCGGATTATCTGCGCCTTTTGCTTGGTTTGGGTTTGGGCACCACGCTCGAGCTGCTTTTCCTTTATGACTCTGAGCGCAAAAGAAACGATGCCATGGAGAAACAAAAAGCCATAGCCGATCTCAATTTTCTCAAAAACCAGCTCAATCCTCATTTTTTGCTCAATTCCCTCAACAATATCTACTCGCTAGCCCGCAAGAAGTCCGAGGACACTACTCGCGCCATCCTGCTATTGTCGGATCTACTCAGACACGTACTCTATGAATCAGGCAAGAGCATGATCAGCCTAGGCGATGAGATCACCTTCATCAAAAACTACATCAATCTCGAGAAACTGAAGTTCTCGGAGGAAAACGGGCCAAACATCAATTTTACGGTTTCTGTGAAAAACGCAGATTATCCTGTTGTCCCCTTATTGATGATGACCCTCGTGGAAAATGCCTTCAAACACGGCATCAGCTATGTCCAGCCATCATTTATCCTGATCTCACTCGAGGAAAACGAGCGGGAGGTCAGGTTTTCGGTCGTCAACAGCATCCATCGCAGAGCCTCGGTAGAACCGAAAACCAAGCACAAAGGACTAGGAAACAAAAACCTTGAAAAACAACTGGATCTCAGCTATCCAGGCAAGCACAGCTTCACCCAAAAGATTGAAAACAACCTGTTCAAAACATTCTTGGCGATAAAAAAATGAACTATAAGTGCATTATCATTGACGACGAGGCTTTGGCGATCGAGGTATTGGAAGACTACATCGCCAAGTTTCCAGTTTTGGAGCATGTGGGCAGCTTCAACTCCCCGCTTATTGCCATGCCAATGCTCCTGTCCAAGGGCGTGGATCTGATCTTTTTGGACATCAACATGCCAGACATCAATGGGATCGCCTTTTATGAAAACCTGCCTTTCAAACCCCCGGTCATCTTTACCACTGCCTATGCAGACTTTGCGGTCAAAGGCTTTGAGATCAATGCCGTCGACTACCTGCTTAAGCCGATCAGCTTTGAGCGTTTTTTCCAGGCGATCAGCAAGCTGCTCAACAAGGCGCTACCAAACCAATCCTCGCTTTCACAAGGATTCGCTGCCCTGGGCGAGGGACTTGACTACATCTTCGTAAAGGCGGAATATTCCTCCATCAAAGTGGATCTGAAAAACATCGCCTACCTTGAAGGCTATAAAGACTACGTTAAAATTCACCTCATCGATGATTCGAAGCCTCTCCTCACGCTTAATAGCATCAAACACTACGAGGCTGTCTTGCTTTCCAAGGGATTTGTAAGAATTCACAAGCGATACATCGTATCCATTAACAAAATAGAGAACATCAGCCGCAATCGAGTCAAGATGAAGGCCAAGGAGGAATTTCTCCTAATCGGCGATAGCTTCAAGGATTTCTTCTATGAGTTGGTGGTCAATGGAAATACTTGAGAATTTTTGGATCAAAATGCGGAAAATTGCACTCCCGGACTTCGGCTATTTCCTGCTTTGAAAGCAGCTAAAACACCTATTGAGCACATCGTAGTTGTTCCAAAGGAAGTATTGGGATTGCCCGAGAGAATCTATCAAAGCGCCATAGCCATCTTTGGCAAATAGGTAGGTTCCAATTTTCTTGTTCCCAGAATCAGAAAGCGCCTGGCGTTCGATTTCTGAGAAGTGCTTTCCAAAATCGTACAAACGGGTAAACAAAGCGAACACCACGTCGTCACATGCTACCGTGTAGAGGCTCAAGCGAGAACTTCCCTCCTTGAATACATAACGAGAAACCTTGAACTTACTGCTCTCTTGCTGAAAAGAAGCGATTGAGTTAGGGGATTTACCATTTGTGAGGCTCAGTCTTTGGTTCCATTTGTTTTCGACGTCGAAGTCAAATCCAAGAGGAGTAGGCTGCTGTGCCAGTTTAAGCCTTGCTTCTTTCAAGATCAACAGTGGGTCCGAGCTTGGTAACTTTCCACGATACAAAACCTTTATTTTCAACCCGTTTGAAACAGTGTGTTTGGTTTTGTATCCCGTAAACAGTTTCGTTATAGCCCCGAACATAGAAACAACTATTATTTAAAATAAAAATAGGTTTAGTAAAAATACGATTATTGTGTTTAACAATCAATAAAAAGCATTTTAAAATAACGAGTTTAAAAAAAACCGAGAATTTTTTAAAATTCTCGGTCATTCCACCTTATACAGAACTTACTTTTTTCACATATTTCAGATTAAAATGCTAGTTTGAATAAAAAGCAGGTCCAACTTTTTCCCAAAACGCCAGCATTTAGATAAAAACATAGTGCTACTCTAGAATCTGGATACTTTCTATTATAACTCAATAGAATCTTGCACGAACGAATAAAATGGTGTAGAACGTATGTTTTTGCAAGACGGTGGACAGTCAACCATAGACCGTGGACGAGTATCCGCACCAAATTCTGCCTGGACTGACTCAGGGTGTGCATCACGAATACTCGTACTTTCTAATTTAATGATCCAACTCGTACTTAAGCGTCCTTCCTTTCTCGACGGCCGGCAGGCCTTCGGTCATCCAGAGCGGCGCGGGAGCTCCTTTCAGGTAATGGTCAAAGAACTGGCTGAGCCGGATAGAAAGATCCTTTGAGTTTTTTCGCTGAGTCAGGTTGTGGTCTTCGCCATTGTACTGAAGCAACCAGGCAGGCTTATTCAGACGCTTCAGGGCCATAAACATTTCTATTCCTTGGTACCAAGGCACTGCTCCGTCTGCATCGTTGTGCATGATGAGCACAGGCGTCTCCACCCTATCCATCATGAAGAGCGGCGAGTTTTCGAGATAATACATGGGCTTTTCCCAAAGCGTACCGCCAATTCTGGACTGGGTTTGCTCGTATTGGAACATTCGGCTCATCCCCGTCCCCCAGCGGATTCCCCCGTAGGCAGACGTCATGTTGACAACCGGAGCACCTGCACCCGCAGCCTTGAACATATTCGTTTGGGTGATCAGGTAGGCCACCTGATATCCGCCCCAGCTTTGGCCTTGAATCGCCATATTCTCAGTATCCACTCCTCCTTTTGCGATCACAGCCTGCACCCCGGGTACGATGCACTCGAGCGCGCTCTGGCCAGGAAGCCCGATTTTATATTTGATATCCGGCACAAAGACCAGATAGTCATTGCTTACGAAATAAGGGATGTTGATCGTGGAGCGACTCGGGGCGGGAGCGCGATAGCTATGGAAAGTATCGCTATTTCGCTCATAGAAATAAACCATCATCGGGTATTTCTTTGCAGGATCAAAACCCTCCGGCTTGAAAAGCAATCCCTGCAGCTCATCGCCATCCAGCGTGATATAGCCCACCAACTCCACACTTCCCCATTTCACCTGGCTCTGCCGCGGATTGAGATTCGAGGCTTTGGTCAGGGATTTAAAGGTAAGATCCGTAAGAAAAAGGTCGGGATTCTCCTGATAAGTGCTTCTCCTTACCATCGCCTCCGCAGATTCCTCGGCTTTGGTCAGTCCGTAATATCGGTTAGCAGTAATTAATAGCACCTTCGGAGCGGACTTCCCTTCATAGCTTGTGGAGAAGTAGCCGTTTTCCTTAGTCACTTCATTGAACGCAGAGAGAATCAGAGGTTCTTTGGTGTCGATGAAACGTTCGTCGGGCTTCAAGCTTTCCCGGCGGAAGGTAATCTGCTTTTTCCTGCCTTCCCCCAATGTTAGATTAACCGCCGACGCCGGATCACGGGGATCAATCTTCCAAATATCATATCGGTCGTTGACCAAGATAGCCGAGTCGTCGGCAAGCCAGCCTTCTGCCCCATAGCTTCCCGGCAATGAAGGGGAATCATGGAGCTCCTCAAAAAAGGCAACAGGCAGTGCCTCGGTCAAATTGATCTTCTTGCTACTTGACAGATCAAAAGCTACCCAGGAGCTGTCCCTACCATCATACCAATAGGCATATTTTCCCGCGGGAGATAGCCGTGGATTTCCCGACGCGTTTTTCTCGATCAAGTTGGACTTGCCGGTTTTCATATCCACCCAATACACATCTCTGCCGGTCTGTATATCCCAACTGAAATTTCTTCGATAGGCCTGATCCGTCCACGCCAAAGCGACGTCCTGCGTGATCTTATTTTCCAGCCAGACATTCTCCAGCTCAGGAGTGGCCAGCTGAATGACCTTCCCCGATCCCGTCTCCATCAATGCCAGATAGTTCTGTTTTTCTTCTTGGGATTTATTTTTGAGCTGCATGGGCTGGATCTCTGCATCCTGCCATCCCCAAATATCCAAGCTTACCCGCTCTTCGTCCAAGATGGTGGTATCGTCTTCGTAGGCAAAATCCAAGTAGTCCTTGGCAACCCCGAAGAACATCCTGCTTTCGTCCTCGGAAAATCTCGGATTCCTGTCCGGGCTGATCCGACCATTTTCCAAAATTCCAGCAGTCGTTTTGCCAACTTCCTGAGCTATGGATCCAGAGGAGGTTTGGTACAAAAAAAGCTTGTGCTCCGGCTTTTTGTGTTTAGCCGAGTCATCGGTAGCGATGAAACTGAGAAATTTGGAATGGGGAGAAAAGGTCAGACCTGAGTAGGCCGTCATTTTTTCATGCACGAGTTTGCTTTCGCCTGTGGCCAAATCCAACACATGCAAGGCAGCGTTATCCAGCGTGTCTTCCTCCGCGAGTGTATACTGGAGAAAATCCCCATTTTGTGCAAAGCCATAGGATTTCACGCGATCAAACTCCCAAGACTTTGACCCGTCAAGCGAGCGAACCAAAAGCTTGGTTCCATCGGTTTTCTTCGGTTTTTCGGCTTTCTTGGTGGAATCTGACTTCACGGTGTCGGCAGGATCCGGTTTTTTGGCCAGCTCTTTTTCGAAATGCACGGCTATCCAGCTGCCTTTTTCCGAAGGAATGGAAAAGGACTTGACGCGGGCAAGCTTCTCGATTTTCCCGGAGGAAAGCTGAAGGATAAACAGACTGTCCTTTGGCAAATCATCGGCTTTTTTCTTTTGCAGTTTCAAGACGCGGACAGAGTCCTTTTGCGGGGCGATCTTGCCGACCGCGAATGCACCATCCGCGGAAAATGAAAAACCGACACCGCGCGGGATGATCGTCTTGCTCGAGGGCTTGGCATAGGGGAAAATCTCCAGTCGGGAATCGGCGTCCTGAGGACTGATCTGATAGCCAACATACTGTCCATTTTTGGTAATCCGTTCGGAGCCGAGGCTCTCCCATCCGTCGTAGTCGGCATGGGTCAGGGATCTTTTCTGCTGTGCAAAACCCAGTTGCACAGCAAAAAGCAAGGCCAGACTCAGCCAAATCCTGTACTTCTTATTCATCGTAATCAATTATTGGTTTAAGGTAAATTCTCTTTCGAAATAGCCTCCGCGGGTAGAAGAAAGCCTGATCTTGCCTTTGACAGATTCGTCTCCCTCGACTTTGACGCGGAACGTAGCCGTCTTCTTCTCTCCCACTCCGGTGTATCCGGAGTAGATGGTCTTGTCGTATAGGCTTGGCGTAGTGATCTGCACTTTGGCATCTTCATAGCCTTTGGTTAGTTCTTTGTCAAAATCCAGCGAAACCCGGTCTTCCTGCACGATCTTGACAAGTTTGGCCTGCTCTAGGGCTACCGGTAGCTGGCCTGTATTGCTCCATTCCAGCGTGATTTCAAATTCCCCACCGGAAAGCTTGTTGACCTTCAGGTCTGAAATGGTAATCTGGGGCAGTTTTTTAGCCATGGCCAGATTGAAAAGCGCCTGCTTTTTCGCCCAGTCTTCCAGCTGCCAAGGCGGCCCGTTTTGCCCAAAAAACTTGGGATGGAAGCCGCCAATCTCCACTTCTCCCAAAACGGGATGGGTAATGGGTGACCATGGCTTGAAGCCCTTGCTTCCGTTGGCCTCGTCATCCCACATCAATCCATCGTAGTCGTCGTAGATGCCATCCCCATCGTAGTCCTTCATGGCGCCGTTGTTCCAAAGCTCGTCCCCGTACCAGATGCTTCCATAGTAGAAGTATCCGAAATCTGGCCCGTGTCCAAAAAGCGGCTCGGGCTTCAGCGAATCACCGGTCATCGAATTCACCTTGTAGCGTGTGGAATAGGTCTCATAGACATCCCCAGCCCAAGGATACGCAGTAAAAGAAAGTCCCAATTGATCCATTTCTTTATAGATTGCCAAGTCCTCCGGATACATTCGCTCCTCATTTTTTGAGGTAGACGGTGGGCGGAGGTGCATAGGCACACGAGTATCCATGGAGTTGACTACGGAAATGTTTGGGTGACTGAGCATCCAGAGTGCCGTCGACCGGGTTTCAAGTTCGCTAAGGGGGTATTCGCCTGCCCCGCCTTGGGTATATCCACGGCCAGTGAGGTCTCCTCCGGAGTTGGGCCTCCAGTTTTCCGGATAGTTTCGATGGAGATCCAGTCCGCCGATCCCGTCCTCGTTGTAGCTGCCATCTCCATCATTGTCGTATCCCTCGGTATACATGAGGTATTCTCCTTTTCCGGGAAAGGTCCGCTTCATCAGGCGCCCCTTGGGATCTTTCGGGTCTATTATGAAGTTTGCCTTTTCCTTTTCCTCGTCTGTGACAGCCTTTTTTCGAAGCTGGTAGATTACTCCATCTCCATCCATGTCTTCCTCCGGATCCTCATCCAATAGGCCGTCTCTGTCATTGTCCGTTGGCCTTACCGTGCTTCGGTTTCTTTGCTCGGTGTAGAGATAAAGATTGGAACCATCAGGATTGTTTTGGGGACGGAGATATATCGCCTTGGAGTCGATGAGCGCGGTGATTTCCGAGTCTTTGCCGTAGCTTTCCAAGAGATGCTGCGTCAGCCAAAGGATCGATTCACTGGATGTAATTTCGCCTGAATGCCGACCTCCTTCAAAATAGGCAGCTGGTTTATCGGTGTCCTTGCCGGTCTTTTTATTGGTCAAAGTCATCTGATATATAGGCCTGCCTTCAAAAGAATGGCCTATTACGTAAAGATCAACTATGTCGGGATACTGCTTTGCCCAGGTCTCGTACCAATGGTACATGACCTCTACCGTATGGTACTTATCGAAAGAAAGCGCTTCACCCGGAGTATACTCGACTTCTGGAAACTGAAACTTTTTGAAAAAAGATGGGCCGTGCCTTTCTCCGGAAACGGTATGAAATTTCGCTTTTTCGTTTTTCTCGGGGAAAAGCTTCGCAGCTTCAAACGACCTGACTTGGGCAGATGCTATACCTGAGGTAAGGCAAGCCAGGATCAAAACAGTGGATTTTCTCATAAGATGGGCGGTTGGTTGCTTAAAAATAAGCATGCTCCAAACAGCACATGCCACCGCTTAAAAAAAAGACAGGCATCTCCGCCAGCTCACTTTCAGACCGTCAGTCCAAATTTCTCGGGAACGTAAACGCGATAGCCCTGCACCGGTTTACCTTGGAGTAAACACCCAACAGGACTGATTTCGGCTCGGAATAAGGCTGACAAGGGTGTTAGTGAAAAATTTTGGAAAGGGATTTCGCGGCGACATCAAACCAAATGCAAACCCAATAAACATCCTTTGGGAATTTGATACGCATTTTTTTGCCTGATAGAAACCATGCCTGTAAAACAAAAAAGTCTTGCCACTGGCAAGACCCTTTTCAGAATATAAACCCAAATATAACTTTAGAGATTAAAAGTTTCGATCTGAATACCAATTGTTTGGTTTTTTAAATGTTGTCAGATTTATCTGTAAACCAACCTGAGCTAAACCAAATTTTCAATTGAATTTATTTGATACGCCCAAAGTAAATGGATTTTGGCATTAATTACAAATTGAAAAAAAAATTTTGCAATATTTTGAACAATCTCTAATTTACCGCATCCTTCATTAACAATCATCTAAATCCTCTATAGGAAAATGGACAAAATTTTAGATATCGACAACATAGACCTCAAAATCATCTCGCTACTCAACGAAGACGCAAAAACCCCATATACAGAAATTGCCAAGAAGGTATTTGTATCCTCGGGTACCGTCCACGTGAGGATGAAAAAACTGGAGGATATGGGAATCGTCAAAAGCGCGACACTCAATATAGATTTCTCAAAATTGGGCTATGACATTTCCGCTTTCCTAGGGATTTACCTTGAGAAAAGCTCCCTCTATGACAATGTGATAGAGAAACTGAAGGAAATCGCGGAGGTTGTGAGCGCGTATTACACCACCGGCAACTATTCAATCTTTGCCAAAATCATTTGCCGGGACACCAACCACCTTCGACTCGTTTTGGACAAAATCCAAAAAGTAGACGGAATTGACCGAACCGAAACTTTGATCGTCTTGGAAGAGAGTATTAACAGGCCAATACAGTTTTTCGACAAGGAGAAATAACTCTATTTAGATTAAAAACAAATAAATAACTTTGCGCTTGGCATCTGTCCAACCGATGATTTCCGGCTGCGGCCGGATTTTATTTTTATCAGGCCTTTTATTGAAAATCAAGCGTTTTTGAGGCATATTCCATTTGCTTTTCCCATCACTCATAGATATTTCAAATGGCTGCGAACATATTATTTTAATTATATGTTGTACCTTCGCAGTCAAAATATAATTAGTCTAAATAACTCAGCCCATGAGCAAAGACAACTCAATTTTAGAAGAACTAACCTCCAAAGAATACGAGCATGGCTGGTCAGTCAATTTTGAAGCCGATGAGGCTCCGATTGGCCTGAACGAAGACATTATTCGTTGGATCTCTGCTAAAAAAGAAGAACCTCAATGGCTCCTTGAGTGGAGACTGAAGGCCTTCCGCACTTGGTTGACCATGACTGAGCCGGAGTGGGCCAACGTCACCTATCCGAAAATCGACCTCCAGGCGCTACGTTACTATTCCGCTCCCAAGCAGGTAAAGAAAGCCAAAAACTTGGATGAGGTAGACCCTGAATTGATCGCGATCTACGAACGTTTGGGCATTTCCCTGAATGAACAAAAGAGGCTTCAAGGCATCGCCGTAGATGCAGTCCTTGACTCCGTTTCTGTGGCGACGACCTTCAGAGGCACGCTTTCTAAGTTAGGAATCATATTCTGCTCATTCAGTGAGGCAGTGAAAGAGCATCCCGAACTCGTCAAAAAATATTTGGGTTCGGTGGTCCCAATGACCGACAACTACTACGCCGCGTTGAATTCCGCGGTATTCTCCGACGGTTCTTTCTGCTACATCCCCAAGGGTGTCAGATGTCCCATGGAGCTTTCCACCTATTTCCGAATCAACGCTGCCAATACTGGCCAGTTTGAAAGAACACTAATCGTAGCAGACGAAGAATCCTATGTCAGCTACTTAGAAGGATGTACTGCGCCTTCGCGTGACGAGAATCAGCTCCACGCAGCAGTAGTTGAAATCCACGCAGCTTCCCATGCTGAGGTCAAATACTCCACCGTGCAAAACTGGTTCCCAGGAGACAAAGACGGAAAAGGAGGAATCTATAATTTTGTGACAAAAAGAGGGATCTGTGCCGGAGACTACTCCAAAATCTCATGGACCCAGGTCGAAACCGGATCTGCGGTGACTTGGAAATATCCTTCCTGCATTCTGAAAGGAGACCACTCCATCGGCGAGTTCTACTCCGTGGCGGTAACAAACAACTACCAACAGGCAGACACCGGAACCAAGATGATCCACATCGGGAAAAACACCAAGTCACGTATCGTGTCAAAGGGTATTTCCGCCGGAAAATCGCAAAACTCCTACCGAGGTCAGGTGCAGGTAATGAAGCGCGCAGACAATGCCAGGAATTTCTCCCAGTGCGACTCGCTCTTGATGGGTGATCGATGTGGGGCACATACCTTTCCCTACATCGACATCAACAATCCAAGCG
Organism: uncultured Limnohabitans sp.; assembly: GCA_964613865.1. Classification (GTDB taxonomy): domain Bacteria; phylum Bacteroidota; class Bacteroidia; order Cytophagales; family Cyclobacteriaceae; genus Algoriphagus. The sequence goes on from CAZTJM010000077.1 coordinate 15,846, forward strand.
CCAAAGTGGAGCACGAGGCGACTACTTCCAAAATCGGCGAGGATCAGATCTTCTACTGCAACCAGCGTGGAATCGCAACTGAAGATGCAGTAGCGCTGATTGTGAACGGCTATGCAAAAGAAGTCTTGAACCAACTTCCGATGGAGTTTGCCGTCGAGGCGCAAAAACTGCTGGCGCTGACTCTGGAAGGTTCCGTTGGTTAATCCAATTGCGAGATTGGAACATTTAGAAATTGAAAAATTAGAATCATGCTATCAATAAAAAATCTGCACGCATCGATCGAGGGAAATGAAATCCTGAGAGGAATTAACCTAGAAGTAAAGGCTGGTGAAGTACATGCTATCATGGGACCAAACGGTTCCGGAAAGTCAACTTTGGCTTCTGTACTTGCAGGTCGTGAAGAATATGAAGTAACCGAAGGTGAAGTGACTTTCAAAGGTAAAGATCTGTTGGACCTCGCTCCAGAAGACCGCGCCCGAGAAGGCGTTTTCCTTGCTTTTCAATACCCTGTGGAAATCCCGGGAGTTTCTTCCACCAATTTTCTGAGGACTGCGGTCAACCAAGTACGGGAGTACAGAGGCCTAGAGCCACTGGATGCCGTGAAGTTTTTGACCTTGATGAAGGAGAAGATGAAACTGGTAGAAATCGACCAGAAACTGCTCAGCAGATCACTGAACGAGGGTTTTTCCGGCGGTGAAAAGAAAAGAAATGAGATCTTCCAGATGGCCATGCTCGAGCCGACCCTGTCCATCTTGGACGAAACTGATTCCGGTCTCGACATTGATGCACTTCGGATTGTCTCCAATGGAGTAAACCAACTAAAATCAGACAAAAACGCGACCATCGTAGTGACCCACTACCAGCGTTTGCTAGACTACATCGTGCCCGACTTTGTGCATGTATTATACAAGGGCAGAATCGTAAAATCAGGCACCAAAGAACTCGCTTTGGAACTTGAGGAAAAAGGCTACGATTGGATCAAGGATGAGATTGATTCCGCTGCCACCGTCTGATTTCTAACCCAACAATCATGAGTACCTTGACCAAACAAGATACGTTCAGCAGCCTGATCGAAGCCGCTCCAAACAACTTTGCTTCGGCTCGGGCAGCAGGCAAAGAAGCTTATGTCTTCCAGGGACTTCCTGCCGTAAAAGCCGAAGAATATAAGTTTACAAACATCAGTAAGAAGCTGGAGCAAAATCTGACAGGCTTCTCTCCTGCGAAGCCGCTACCCCTCACCGATGCGCAAGTGAAAGCGGCAGTCCACGAAGGTTTTGAAGGAAGCGTTTTGGTATTTTCCAACGGGCAATTCATTCCAGAACTATCGTCCAAAATCGATGGAGTTGAAGTTTCGTTGATTTCCGAAAAGGCCGATTTACCAATTGGCTCCATAGCCAACCCGAAAAAAGACGTCTTTGCAGCGTTGAACCAGGCTTCGTTCCAAGATGGACTTTTCATTTCCGTCCCAAAAAAAACACAGGTAGACAAGGCCATCCTTCTTTTATCCTTTGACCAGGAAAACGAAGGCCAGGTGATCCAGCCGCGCGTTTGGATTGAAGTGGGCGACTTTGCCGAGGTAACCTTTATTGACCAGACGGTCAGTGTGGGAGAATCGACCTATTTTGTCAACGAAGTAGTGGAAGTGAAAGGAGGCATCAACTCCCATATCCATTACTATAGACTGCAAAACGAAGGCAAAAACGCCATCGAGGTCAGCACAATAGAAACGGACATACAAAAGGACGGCAGATTCAGCTCCGTAAATATTTCCCTTTCGGGAGACATGGTTAGAAACAACCTGAACCTCAACCTGAAAGGAAGCAACTCCGAAGGAAACATGTACGGGATCTACCTCCTTAATGGCAAATCCCACGTGGATAACCACACGAACGTGGACCACACCATCCCCCATGCTGAATCCAACGAGTTGTACAAAGGCATCCTCGCTGACCAAAGCAGAGGAGTGTTCAACGGAAAAATATTCGTTCGCCAAGACGCGCAAAAAACAAACGCTTTCCAACAAAACAACAACATTCTTCTGTCGGAAGATGCGACCGTCAACACTAAGCCCCAGTTGGAAATTTGGGCGGATGACGTGAAGTGTTCCCACGGTTGTACCGTAGGGCAGCTGGACGAAGAAGCCTTATTTTATCTTCAGGCAAGAGGAATCGACAAACTCCAGGCAAAAGGCTTGTTGCTTTATGCTTTTGCCGGAGAAGTCTTGGAAAAAATCGAGACTGACAGCTTCCGAGAATACTGCGACTCGCTCATCCAAGAGCGACTGGGAAGCAAATTTTAATCCCAACCATGAGTTTGAACATCGAACAGATCAGGGGCTTGTTTCCTGTACTTCACCAGGAAGTACACGGCAAGCCCTTGATCTATTTTGATAATGCCGCCACCACTCAAAAGCCCCAAGCGGTTTTGGATGCATTGACCAACTACTACAAGCTGGACAATTCCAACATCCATCGCGGCGCCCACGCCTTGGCTGACCGTGCCACTCGATACTATGAAGAGACGCGGGAGTCTGTGCGGGATTTTATTGGCGCGGGTGAATCGGCGGAGATCATCTTTACCAAAGGAACTACCGAAAGCATCAATCTCGTAGCCCAGACTTTTGGGAGAAGATACATCGGAAAAGATGACGAAATCATCATCTCCACGCTCGAGCACCACTCCAACATCGTGCCTTGGCAGATGCTATGCGAGGAAAAGGGTGCCATTCTCCGTGTCATTCCAATAAACGATGCAGGGGAAATTCTCTTCGACGAATTCGAAAAACTCCTCTCTCCCAAAACCAAACTGGTCAGCATCGTCCATGCTTCAAACGCACTTGGAACGATCAACCCCGTCAAAAAAATCATCGATGCCGCACATAAAGTGGGCGCAAAAGTCCTGCTAGACGGAGCCCAGTCTACTTCACACCTTATGATAGACGTGCAGGAGTTGGACTGCGATTTTCTTGCTTTTTCCGCCCACAAGATCTACGGCCCGACCGGATTGGGAGTAATGTATGGAAAGAGGGAAATTCTGGAAGCCATGCCTCCTTTCCTAGGCGGTGGGGAAATGATTAAAGAGGTCACATTCGAGAAAACGACGTACAATGACATCCCCTTCAAATTTGAAGCGGGAACCCCCAATATTGCCGATGTGATCGCCTTCAAGGCGTCATTGGATTTTGTTAATTCTTTGGGAAAAGCCGAAATCAAGCGCCACGAGGACGCACTGCTGGCTTACGCCGAAGAACTGACTAGGGACATCAAGGGCTTCATACCCGTGGGCACAGCGAAGGACAAAGTCTCGGTTTTGTCCTTCAACATCAACGGCATGCATCCCTTTGATGTGGGCCAAATGCTGGACGCAAATGGGATCGCCGTCCGGACTGGCCATCACTGCACCCAGCCACTGATGAAAAGATTCGGGATCGAAGGAACCGTTAGGGCCTCCTTTTCGGTTTACAATACCAAATACGAAGTCGAAAAACTGGCGGAGGGTATCGCCAAAATCGCGAGATTCAAGAATAAATGAGCAGCATCAAAGAAACACAGGAAGAGATCGTATCCGAATTTGAAATCCTTGGCGATGACAAGGAGTCGACTATCTTCTACATTATGGAACTTGGCAACTCGCTTGAATCTTTTCCTGAAGAAGAAAGGAAAGAGGAAAACCTCATCAAGGGATGCCAATCCAAAGTTTGGCTGATAGCCGATGAGGTTGGAGGAAAGGTCCACTACCAAGCCGACTCCAATACCGACATCACCAAAGGCCTGATTTCCCTTTTGATCCGAGTACTGAACGACCGGAGCCCTGAGGAAATTCTGGACGCAGAGTTGAATTTCATCGAGAAAATCGGAATGGGTAGCATCATCGGCAGTCAGCGGTCAAACGGCCTCGCTTCGATGATCAAGCAAATGAAGCTGTACGCGTTTGCATTTCAAACCAAGCAAAACGCCTGAAAAATGGAAACTAGCAACACCTCCCAAAGTGGACAAGAAACCAGCCTAAGAGACAAGGTCGTGATGGCGATCAAGCAGGTCTACGATCCGGAAATCCCCGTGGACGTGTATGATTTGGGACTGATCTACGAGATCACCGTATACCCTGTCAACAACGTGTATGTTCTGATGACGCTGACTTCGCCCAACTGTCCCTCTGCCGAGTACATACCCACTGAAGTCAAAGACAAGATCCAGCAGATTCAGGGGATAAATAATGTGGAAGTAGAAGTAACCTTCGACCCTCCCTATTCCCAAGACATGATGTCCGAAGCCGCCAAACTCGAACTTGGATTTCTATAAAACCTAAAAATCAAAACACAACAATATGTATCCTGAAGAGCTAATCGCTCCTATGAGAGCTGAACTTTCCAACGCTGGATTCGAGGAATTCCGCACTGCAGAGCAGGTAGCGGAACATCTGGGTCCAAACCACAAAGGTACCACGCTGGTGGTCGTGAATTCCGTATGCGGCTGTGCGGCCGGAGCCGCTAGGCCAGGCGTGCGATATGCAGTGGATAATTCCCCAAAAAAACCTACCACACTGGCTACCGTATTCGCCGGCAATGACCGCGATGCAGTTGCTAAATTCCGAGAATTGGTACTTCCCTATCCCCCTTCTTCTCCTGCCATGGCCCTATTCAAGGACGGGGAACTGGTCCACTTCATCGAGCGCCACCACATCGAAGGCAGAAATGCCAAGATGATCGGCGACCATCTAGTGGAAGTATTCGAGCATTTCTGTGATTGAAAAAAAGGCCCTTTTGGGCTTTTTTTATACCCAAGTACAGAAAGAATCGGCCCGCTTGGAAGCACAATGCTCCCAAGCAGAAAATCATTTGCCACTTAAAAATCAGGGGACCCAAAAACATTTACGAAATCGCTTCCGAAATAATATACAACCGACCGCTATAATAATATCCTTAAAAAACATTCGATTTTATTAACTTAAGGGCGTCTTTTGATGTTTTC
>CAZTJM010000078.1:0-20310 GCA_964613865.1 uncultured Limnohabitans sp.
GGATTGAGGTAAAGGAAAATTAGGTTGACATTAAAGTTATTTTGGACACTCTTTCACTTCGGGATAACCAAAGGAAAAAGGAAGACCTTGGCCTTCCTTTCCAATAACTTATAACTCAATAGCTATTTCTACTCTCTCACCCAGCCTACTTTTTCAGCCAAAGATTCTCTCTTCCCTTCTGGCCAATTGTCAGATGCCGGCTTGGCTACATAGAAAAAGCCCATCAGCATATCCTCACCTTCCAGCCCGAAGTCCTCTCTGGCCTCCGGCCAAAAAGTTGGCCCACCGGTACCCCAGTAGCAAGCCAAGCCATGCGCACAGGCTGTCAAGTACATATTCTGAACCGCCATGGCCGTCGCGGCGATCTCCTCCATTACCGGAATACCTGAGTTTTCGGTTCTCTTCATCAAGATGGCAATCACATGGGATGCCTTCAAGGGTTGTTCCTTAAATTTTTGGTAAGTCGCTTCGATAAAGTTTGTTCCGTTTTTCTCTGCTCTGTGCTTGTACAGCTCAGCCTGATAGTCGGCAAATTTCCTGATTCCAGACCCGGTGTAGACGATGAATCTCCAAGGCTGGGTCAGCTTGTGGGTAGGTGCCCAGCTCGCGTTTTCCAGGATCTCTTCGATGATCGAGTCGTCCACCGGATCATTTTCCTTGAACTGCGCGGCAAATTGGGAGCGGCGTCCCTTGATAATCTTATTGACTTCTTCGATGTTGAAATCGGGTCTTTGCATGTTGGTTTATATTGTTTCTTCGAAAATTGGAATCAGTCTACAAAAGTTTCTTTGATGAGGTTTTTTATTGTCTTTATCTCTTCTTCATTCAGCGCACCGAGGGTTTTGATGACTCTGGATTTATCCACGGTTCGGATTTGGTCGATGGCGATCATTCCCTTTTTTCCGTCGTGTAAAACAGCAACCCGAGTGGGGTAAGGTTTTAGGTTAGTAGTCATTGGCGCAATAACCAAAGTTGCCAAATATCGATTCATCTCATCCGGTGAAATGATCACACAGGGCCTGGTTTTTTGGATCTCGCGGCCTACGGTAGGGTCTAGATTGACCAGCACTACCTGATATTGGCTTAGTCCCATTCCTCTAAGCTGTCCTCCTCGAAAGCGTCCGGAATCAGCAATTGATCGTCACCAGCCTCGTGCATTTTTTTAAAAGCTTCCCCCCAACCTTCTCGGGGACTCCTGAGGGGCTTGAGCACTATTTGATCTTTCTCCAGGATGATCTCGACTTTCTCCCCAATCTGATATTTCTCCAAAATTGTCTTGCTTAGCCGGACGCCCTTGGAATTCCCGATTTTAATGATGTTCGCTTCCATGTGATGAGCTGAATTGTGATTACAAAGTAGTAACGAAGTTTTTTCAAATCAATTCAAAACCCTTAGAACTTGTAGCTGAAGTCACCTCTTTAATAATTCCACCCCAGCTTCACACCCCCATACCAGTTCCTCGTCGGTGCAGGCTGATAATATCTCCCTCCAAATGCATTGAGGTCATTGCCTAAAGAATAGCTCTCATCCAGCAAGTTGTCTACTCCGGCAAAAAGCTCCAAATCCCACTGTCCCAAATTTTTCACCCAGCCAAATCTCAGATTCATCAGGTTATATGAGTCCTGATAGACGGTATTGGCATCGTTGAGTGGAATTTCGTCCGTGAATTGATGGGTCAGGTTCAAATAAATTCCCGGACGGGTACGGATATCAAGCCTGCTTACCAGATTATTGGGCGGCACGCCGGTTAGGTCATTTCCGGAGAAATCGTTGTCCTGTTTTTGGTAATCTTTGAAAGTAAAAAACTGTCCCGTATAGGCAGTCCCCAGCAGCAAGTCCTTAAAGAATCCCGAGCCATTTCTCAGCAAGGCGTAATCCACAGAGGCCTCGATCCCCTTTTGATCGGTAGAACCCGCGTTTCGGAAAAGCACCACGCCGTTTTCATTGGTATAAGTAGTGATGGTCTGGTCAAGCTTGAGGTAGTAGGCGATCACTTCGACATTGATTTTCTCTTTGCCGAGTCGATAACCCAATTCATAATTGGTACCCTTTTCAGCCTCTAAGTCCAGATTGACACTGCCCTCGTTGGTACGAATCTCATCTATGGTCGGAGGAGAAAATCCTCCACTGACCGAGCCATAGACCGAGCTGAAGGAATTCCAGTGATAATTGAGCGCTACCCTGGGGACGATCTCAGGATCAAAAGTTCGTGTCTGAATCCCAGTGGCTCCGCCGGAGGCATCGATTTGTCGATCGATTTCATAGCCGGAGAAGTTTTCGCTGAGTCCGAGGGTAAAGAGCAATTGCTCGCTCAGATTCCATTCTGCCTGCTGAAAGAGAAACCCTTGATAGGCCCTTAGCTTGTCCGCAAAGCGAACGGTGTCTGCCACTCCCTCGCGATTTCCAAAATTTTGCGCGTCCGTCAGACTGTTTTGGTATTCTCCCCCGGCTACAATGCGAAGGGCCTTCCCTGCCAACTTTCCGTCGTAAACGAATTTGGTTCGCACCCCGTATCCGAAACCCAGTTCCTTCTTGTAATCTAGGATAAAAGGATTTTCGAAGTCGTTCGTGTTTAGATAGACTGTGGTATTGTTGCTAGTCTTTTCTGAAAAGCGATACAAATGTCCAAGGGACAGCAAAATCGCCTGCTGGGAAATCGAGCTGTTTTGGGCCACGGAACCTGGGCGGGCCTGAGTCGGATCTGCTGCCAATTGGTCGGCATTCAGCGCTCCTGGAATCTGGTAGTCCAAGTCAGATACGAGCAATTGGGTGCGGATTTCCTGCTTGTCTGATAAGGGGAAAAAGCCGCCTAACTGAAATACCTGTCGGTCCACCGCGGAGTGCTCTCGATAGCCGTCCGACTTTTGCGAAACGAAAGAAGCTTCAATTCCGCCATCACCGACCTTCTGGGAAAGGCTCAAACGATACTTTGAAAGCCCAAAATCACCAGCCAGAAAGTCCGCCGATACCCGATTTCCAGAAATGTTTGGCTGGCTAAAAAGTGAAATTGCCCCGCCATTTCCTGCTCCATAGATACTCCCAGACGGGCCTTTGACCACTTCTGAAGACCGGATATTCGCCAAATCCAACAAATTCAGAGCGGTCGTTCCTTCTGGCGCGGTGAAGGGGACTTCATTCCAATAGACTTTGACATTGCGTACCCCAAACGGCGATCGCAGCGAACTTCCCCGAATCGAAACTCGGTAGCTGGCGGGAGCACGCTCTTCGATGCGGACACCTGCCTTTTGGTTGAAAGCATTTACCGGAGAAATCTCGTTGAATCTTCCGAAGTCGCGTTCCGTCACTTGCACGACGGCTGCCGACTGCTGCAAAAGCGGGCGCTCGCTCTCAAAGGCTGTCACCGTCACTGCGCCGAGATTCATCACAACTGGCACGAGCTTAACTTCATATTCCCCGGATTCGAATAGCTTTTCCAAAGATTCATAGCCTTCAAAAGTGAAAGAAATTCTGAGCTTATCTCCCGGAAATGCGACCAGTCCAGATGCATTTGTCCTTTGAATCGTACCCTTTTCGGCTCTCACCCGCACGTTTTCCAATGGAAGCCCGGTGATCTGATCGGTAATTCTGACTTGGATTTGTGCCTGAGCAATCAAGCTGAACAAGTAAAAAACAAAGAAGAATATCTTTTTCATGTGGGAAATTAAGACGAAAGCCGAAGATAGTGGATTGAATATTCTTCAGCGGCCTAAACTGGCTTTAAGCCCATTTTGGAAGAAAAACAGAAAGAGCACAAATTGATTGGCCTATCTCCCTGATTGCTTGGAAATAACGATTTAAAAAAATACTTTTTGCAAAGGTAACTACGGAATCTACCTTCCTAACAGTTCAGCCAAGGAGGCATTCCCAAATAAAAATTTCGCTATACCACCTTCCCAAATAACCATGAAACGCCTTCTATTCGCATTCTTTTTCCCCTTGGCGCTGTCCTTTAGCCTAGCCTGTGCCGCGCAGATGATGTCCAATCGGGACAAAAGCGCTGACATTCCTTTCAAAAAAACGATACTCTTCGACGACTTCGTTTCTGAAGGAGTCGCCGTGGGAGATGTGAACCAAGACGGGAAAATCGACGTGATGGCCGGGCCTTTTTGGTTTGAAGCTCCAACTTGGACTAAACATGAAATCTACGAACCGAAACTCTATGTGGCGGAAAAGGAATGGAGCAATTCCATGCTGAATTTTGCGCTGGACGTGAATCACGACGGCTGGGTGGACGTGATTCGGGTGGATTTTCCGGGAAAGGCGGTCTATTGGCATGAAAACCCAAAAGGCAAAAACCAACATTGGCAGGTGCACATGATCCATGAGACCGTGGGTAATGAATCGCCCAATTTTGTCGATATGGATGGAGATGGGCGAAAGGACATCCTCTGCGGAGATGTGGCAAACAAGCAGATGATTTGGCTAAAAGCGCCAGTTTCCGCTGGAGATTTGGCTTGGGAAAAGTATACGATAAGTCGTCCTGGTACTCCGGGATCCGAAAACTTTTCCCACGGACTGGGCTATTCAGATATTAATGGGGACGGAAAATCGGACGTGATTGTCCGTGAGGGCTGGTGGGAAAATCCAGGAGATCCCACACAATCCGACTGGAAGTGGCACCCTTCCAACCTGGGAGAGCCAGCTTCCCACATGTATGCAGCCGATTTCAACCAAGATGGATTTGCAGATGTCTTTGCTGCCTCCGCTCATGAGAGGGGCATCTGGTGGTATGAAAACAAAGGAGATGGGAGCAACGAGAATTTTACCCGCCATATCCTGACAGAGGAGATGTCGGAGACCCATGCAGTCGCCTTTGAGGATGTGAACGGAGACGGCAAGAAAGACTTTATTACCGGAAAGCGCTATTACGCTCACATGCGGGAAGGTACTGGGGCCTTAGAACCAGCCTATTTATACTGGTTTGAGTATATACCCGACAAGAATCCGCGATGGCTGGCGCATGAGATCGACGACAACTCCGGAGTTGGACTCAATGTGGTTGCCGAGGACATTAATGGCGATGGCCTCTTGGATGTGGTAATTGCGAACAAAAAGGGGATTTTCGTATTTGAGCAAATCGATTGAATAATTGATCGTCCCCCGCAAACCTGATGTCAGAAGTCCTCGATGTCGAAGGTTCAAAACGTATTGACCCTTTCCTCCATTTTCTTATTATTTACAAAAACCCTTAGGAACTTCCTGTAATTTTTTCTTTATAATACCATTTAAAATGGGTAGGTTTTCGGCCAAATACTACCCTATGAAAAAGTACGTCTGGCCGTTTTTAGCCCTTGGATTAAGCTATTGTCAGGAAAAAGCAGTTCCTCCCGCTCCGGTTTTACCGGTGCCTCACGAGCGTCAGATCGCTTGGCAAGAACTGCAATTTTACGGATTTGTCCACTTCAATATGAATACCTTCTCCGATCGGGAGTGGGGTTTTGGAGATGAAAAACCCGAGCAATTCAACCCAACAGCTCTTGATGCCAGACAGTGGGCTCGAGTGGCCAAGGAGGCAGGCATGAAAGGCCTAATTATCACGGCAAAGCACCACGATGGTTTTGTGCTATGGCCATCGGCCTACACCGAGCATTCCGTCAAAAACAGCCCCTGGCGAGACGGAAAAGGGGATTTGATCCGTGAATTCGTCGAAGCTTGCAGAGAGTACGGCCTGAAGGTGGGCATCTATTATTCTCCATGGGACCGAAACCATCCGGACTATGGCAAGCCAGAATATGTAACCTACATGAAAAACCAACTGACTGAGTTGCTAACTAACTACGGGGAAATCTATGAAGTCTGGTTTGACGGCGCCAACGGCGGAGATGGCTGGTACGGCGGAGCCAACGAGGAGAGAAAGGTCGATAAAAGAACCTACTACGACTGGCCGACCATGCACGCACTGGTGCGCGAACTCCAGCCCAATGCCATGATGTTTAGCGATGCGGGACCAGACGTACGCTGGGTCGGCAACGAGCATGGTTTTGCTTACGAGACCACTTGGTCCAACCTCATGCGCGACTCCACCTACGCCGGGATGCCGGACTTCGACAAGTGGGCTTCCGGCCAGGAAAACGGCACCCACTGGGTGCCAGTAGAGTCCGATGTCAGCATTCGTCCAGGGTGGTATTATCACAAATACGAAGATCACAAGGTGCGGACTTTACCGGATCTGATGGATATCTACTACAAAAGCATCGGACAAAACAGCTCGCTTTTGATCAACTTTCCGGTGGATACTCGAGGCTTGATCCACGAAAAAGACGAAGAGGCCATTTTGAAGATGGCGGCCAAAGTGAAGGAAGACTTCGCAGTGAATCTCGCCAAGGACGCTTCCTTCGAAGCCAGCGAAGACCGCGGAAAAGGATATGAGCCGACAAACCTTAAGGATGGTGACTTTAATACCTACTGGACTACTTCCGACGGACAAGTGCAGGCCTCTGTGGAAATCGATTTTGGAAAAGAAGTCTCATTCAACCGTCTCCTTCTCCAGGAATTTGTCAACCTCGGCCAGCGGGTGAAGTCATTTTCCCTGGAAAAAGAAGTAAATGGCAATTGGGAAAAAATTGCGGAAGGCACCACCATAGGCTACAAGCGCATCCTAAGATTTGACGACACTCAAGCTCAAAAAATCCGGGTCAATTTCCTTGATTCCAAAGATATTCCGGTGATCTCCGAGATCGGTGTTTATTCGGCCCCGGCCTTGCTTTTCCCTCCCAAGATCGCCAGAACTCCTGAAGGCAAAGTCAACATCCAAGCTGCCGAATCTGACTTGGAAATCTACTATACGACCGACGGTTCCACACCGGAAAAAGGCAAAAATGCCTACTCTGGAGAGTTCGACGTTGTTTCCGCCCAAACTGTCCAAGCTTTAGCCGTGGATCCGATTACTGGAAACATTTCCGAGATTGCCCGGGTGGACTTTGATCTCCCAAAATCAAGCTGGAAAGTTGCAAGCTCGGATGACAAAGCCATAAGGGCGATAGACGAAAATATCCACTCTTATTTCACGACGGAAAACAACATTTTCCAAGTCGACTTGGGTAATACGGCCGAATTGACGGGCATTTCTTACTATCCAATGCAAGCGCGTTATCCCAGCGGATTTATCGCAGACTATCTCGTCGAGGTAAGTCAAAATGGAAGCTCTTGGAAAGAAGTAGCTCGGGGAGAATTTTCCAATATTGCGGCCAGCCCGATCGAGCAATACGTTCACTTTGAAAAGGTGCCAGCACGCTATGTCCGCATCAAGTCCCTGAAAACCACCGACGGCAACAAGGCCACCGTGGGGGAATTCGGCGTGATCACCCGCTAATACTTAAAAACAATTTTGTGGTTTCTGGGCAAATTGGCTACTTTCTCAGCTCAATTTGCTTAGAGCCCAAATAATTAACCTATGAACAGACGCATCGCCCTGCGGCATCTGGCTTTGATCTCGGGAGGACTCGTCCTGATTCCTTCCTGTGATTTTAGCAAAGAGGATATCCTCGCCGCGTACGAAAACCTTAGAGTCACCGCTTCCCAAAAGAACCTTTTGGGGATGATTTCCGACACCATCATCCCTGCCGGAGAGATCAAAGGAGCTCTCGATCTAGAGGTACCAGACTTCATTCTGGTCATGGTAGACGACTGCTTCACTCAGGACAATCAAACAAAATTCACCGAGGGCTTAGCCTCTTTCCCCGATTATGTGAAAAACGCATCGGGAAAGAAATTTGAGGAGCTCTCCACAAAGGAAAAAGAGGACGTCATCCTCGCCGGCACCAAGCTGGAAGGAGATGACACGGAAGAGGGAAAGAAAAAAGCAGCCGTCGCCTATTTCCTGAATTCCACCAAAAGACTCACTATCCAAGGCTATATGGCCTCCGAATACATCCAAACCGAAGTCATCCCCTATTCCCTCATCCCTGGCGAATACAACGGAGCAGTCCTCATCTCTGACCTCCAAAAACCTAGAGTAAATGGCTAATCTGAATATCCGCAACAAACAGGAGCGAACCTACCAAGCCATTGTAATCGGATCGGGTATCAGCGGAAGCTGGGCCGCCAAGGAACTCTGTGAGCTAGGCGTAAAAACACTTATGCTCGAGCGCGGGCGCAATGTGGAGCATGGCAAGGACTACCCCACCACCACGATGCTACCCTACGAATTTGAACATCGAGGCCAAATCCCAGAGGAAATCAAGGAGGAAAATCCGGTCGTAAGCCGTTGCTACGCTTTCCGAGAAGACGCAATGCACTTTTTCGTAAAAGACAAAGAACATCCCTATGTCCAAGAAAAGCCTTTTGACTGGATCAGGGGATACCAAGTAGGAGGAAAATCCCTGCTTTGGGCACGACAAGTACAGCGCTGGTCCGACTTTGACTTCGAAGGACCTGCAAGGGATGGATTTGCCGTGGACTGGCCGATCAGATATAAGGATCTCGAAAAGTGGTACAGCCATGTCGAAAAATTCGCCGGCGTTTCCGGATTCAAAGACGGGATCGACACGCTTCCTGACGGAGAATTTCTGCCGGGATACGAGCTGAATATCGTTGAAAAACACTTTGCCGATCAGCTGAAGAAAAACTACGGCGACACCCGTCACATGATCTCAGCACGCTGTGCACACATTCATGGCAATGCGGAATATTACGCCCAACAAGGCAGAACCCTTTGCCAAAACAGAAACCTCTGCCAGCGTGGATGCCCGTTTGGTGGCTACTTCAGCTCCAATTCATCAACCATTCCTTGGGCTTTGAAAACCGGAAATCTCACCCTTAGACCAGATGCCGTGGTACATTCCATCATCTACGATGAAGAAAAAGGCAAAGCCACCGGAGTCCGTATCGTGGATCGTCTAACCAAGGAAACGGAGGAGTTTTACGCCGACGTGATCTTCCTGAATGCAGCGGCATTGAACTCCAACCTTGTTTTGATGAACTCAACCTCAAGCCGCTTCCCAAATGGGCTTGGCAATGACAATGGGCTTATGGGCAAGTATGTGGCTTTCCACAACTACCGGGCGCAAGTTTCGGGAACTTGGGAAGGACACAATGAATACACCACCTCTGGCGGTCGTCCGACGAGCGGTTATTTCCCAAGATTCAGAAATGTCTACAAACAGGAAACCGACTTCCTGAGAGGCTATGCGGCTGGATTCTCTGCCAGTAGAGGCGTTCGGTCAAACTCGGACGGTATAGGCATGGAGCTCAAAAACAGCCTCCTCAACCCCGATCAGTATGGTCCTTGGTACGTGGGCTCACACATGATGGGCGAGACCATTCCGAAGGAGAGCAACTACGTAGCCTTGGACATGAGCCAAAAAGACGAATGGGGGATGCCCCTCTTGAAAGTCAGCGTGGACTACGACGACAACGACGAAAAGATGATCAAAGATTATCAGGAGCAGATGTCAGAGATGTTTGAAAAGGCTGGCATCACCAATATCCGGGTCAACGATGATCATCGAATCCCGGGCTTGGACATCCACGAGATGGGCGGTGTGCGCATGGGCAAAGATCCCAAGACTTCCCTGCTGAATGCCAACCACCAGCTACACGCTGTCCCCAATGTATATGTGACCGATGGGGCGTCCATGACCTCCACTTCCACGCAAAACCCTTCGTTGACCTACATGGCTTTTGCCGCCAGGGCTGCACACCATGCAGTGGCTGAAAGCAAAAAGTAAGTCAGATTGGAATTCTAAAAGTTAATGTCAGAAATCTGAAAACGGCCCAAACTGTTTAGTTTGGGCCGTTTTTTATTCGTCACTCTTGACTTTTCCAAGCCTTCAACCATCCCAAGATCAAGTCCAGCCCATACTCGGTGAGGTAAGCTTCGGGATGGTATTGGATTCCCAAAATCGGTAGCGTCCGATGAGCTATTGCCATAATTTCACCGGATTCTGTTTCCAGAACGCACTCTAAGCAATCTGGTAGGTTCTTGAGCTGGAGCGAATGGTAGCGCGTGACCTGAAACTTCTCAGGAAGATTATCGGTGAAAAAATGTGGCTTTGTCTTTCGCACATTATGCACTTTGCCATGAACCGGGACCTCGTTTTTCACCAGGTCGGCTCCAAAAAACTCTCCGATGGCCTGATGGCCCAAGCACACCCCAAGCACGGGGATTTTGTCATGGTATTTTTCGAAAATCGCATTCAGGTTTCCCGAGTTGCTGGGAATCCCAGGCCCGGGAGAAAGTATGAGACCCCGAAAATCGATCTTTTCCAGGTCTTCCAGCGTCGCGTCATTTCTCAGGATCAGGAGTTCTTCGCCGGTCTGACGGATGAGGTCTGCAAGGATATGGCTGAAGGAATCAAAGTTGTCAATCAGCAGCAGCATCCTTAAATCCTTCGACGATCTCGTCGATTGTCTTTTGCAGTTCCCCAATTTTTGGTACCACCGGTTCAAGCACCCAAATCACAGCCGGTGCGAGCGGTTCTACATATTGAAGAAATTCACTTTTAGCGCTCCATTCCTTGGACATTTTCAGATCAAAAAGATTGGCAAGCCAGAGGAAAAGACTGATGAAAAAGGCTGTCTTGACTATCCCCAAAATCGCACCTCCTATGCTATCCAGGCCGCCCAGCAACACCAAGTCCACCATTTTTTTCATCATCCATCCGGCAATACCGACGATTGCCATCGTGATGCCGAACACAATCAGAAAGGCGAGGATGGGAAATGCGAAAGTAATTTGGTCTAGATGCTTGGCGAGGTATTTACTCATCGGCTCCATAAAATACACGCCGAGAATGATCGCCAAGACAAAACCTACGAGCCCCATAATCGTCCTCAGCAAGCCTTTCCTATAGCCCTCGATGGCACCAAGGATGATCAGGATCAGCAGTATGATATCGACCGTTGCCACCTCAATTGTTCAATAAGGACTTTACCATATCCGCAATCGCCTTGCCATCGGCTTTTCCCGCAAGCTTTTTGGTCGCGCCCATCACCTTGCCCATGTCCTTAGGACCCGTAGCACCCACCTCGGCGATGATTGCCTGGATCTCAGTCTTCAGTTCTTCTTCTGAGAGAGCCTTTGGCAAAAATTCCTGGATCACGGCCAGTTCGGCCAATTCAACGTCCAGCAAATCGGCCCGACCCTGCTGCTGGTAGATATCTGCGGAGTCTTTGCGCTGCTTGGCTGCTTTGGTCAACAGCTTCATTTCATCGTCCTCGGACAGTTCGCCTTTGAAACCTTCCTTGGTTTCTTCCAAAAGTATCATGGATTTGATCGCACGAAGCGCTGTGAGGCGTACCTTGTCCTTCGCCATCATCGCGGATTTTATTTCCCCTTCTATTTTCTGCTTTAAAGCCATTAGTCCTAAGTTTGTGTTAATTCAAAAATATCGGGTAAAAATACCCTTTTTTCCCAGCAGATATGACTAAGCTGAGTGTAAATATCAACAAGATCGCCACCCTCCGCAATGCCCGCGGCGCCAACAATCCTGACGTGGTGAAAGTGGCTTTGGACTGCGAGCGATTCGGTGCACAGGGAATAACCGTGCATCCTAGACCTGACGAGCGGCATATTCGATATCAGGATGTGCTCGACCTCGCCGAGGTCGTCACGACCGAATTCAACATCGAGGGTTATCCCGATCAGCGCTATATGCAGCTGTGCAAAGCCGTGAAGCCAGCGCAAGCTACCCTCGTACCCGACCCGCCAGACGCCATCACGTCCAACACCGGCTGGGATACGATCTCAAATCAAAGCCAGCTCCGAGACATCGTCGCAGAACTACAGTCTTATGGGTGTAGGGTTTCGATCTTTATCAATCCCGAGGTTAAGTATTTCGAACCGGCCAAACTGACTGGTACGGACCGAGTAGAACTCTACACGGAGCCCTATGCTTCACTTTTTCCCAAAGACAAAGAAAAAGCCGTGAATCCCTATGTCGAGGTGGCAGATATCGCCCGGGAGCTCGGACTTGGACTCAATGCAGGCCATGATCTGGATCTGCACAATTTGGCCTTCTTGGTCCAAAGCATTCCCTTTCTCGAAGAAGTATCCATCGGCCATGCGCTCGTCTGCGATGCACTATACTATGGACTGGAAAACACGATACAGATGTACAGGAGGCAGTTGGAGATTTAGCATTAAGTCAACAGTCGACTGACGACGGTCAACAGCCAGCCTTGTGCTTATCTTTTAACACCTCTGCAAACATCAAGTTATGGGATTCAAATTTGAAGATTTAAGAGTATGGAAGGAGTCTATCAATCTGTCGGCCGAGGTCAGCAAGTTGATTAAAACTTTCCCTGCAACGGAAAGATTTGTTTTGAGCTCACAAATGCAACGGGCACCAGACTCTGTTGCTCTGAATATCGCAGAAGGGTCGACAGGCCAGTCTGATGCAGAATTCAAAAAGTTTCTCAGCTATGCCAATCGTTCGGCGATAGAAGTGGTCAGTTGCCTGTATCTGGGCGAGAAAAGAGACTTAATCAATGAGGAAGATTTTTCCAGGTTGTACGCTGCATACGAAGCCTTAATTGTGAAAATACAGGCACTAAAAAACTTCTTTTAAAGTTGAACATTTGATTTTACTACTGCTCGGCTGTGGTCTGCGGACTGTCGACCGTTGACAAAAAAAAAATGAAACTAAACTATAAAAAAACCGGCTCCGGCCCTCCCCTCGTTATCCTCCATGGCCTGTTCGGCTCCTTGGACAATTGGTTTTCTATTGCAAAGGAACTAGTGGAACACTACACGCTCTACTTAGTCGATCAGCGAAACCACGGCGACTCTCCCCACGCCGAAGCGTGGAATTACGCCGTGATGGTGGAAGATTTAAAGGAACTTTTGGACGCGGAGGGACTGGATAAAATTTACTTGATGGGTCATTCCATGGGTGGAAAGACGGCGATGAATTTTGCCGTCAAGTATCCGGCGCTGATTGAAAAACTGATCGTCGCCGACATCGCTCCGCGCTATTATTCACCCCACCACCAGTCCATCCTAGAAGGGCTCAATTCTCTCGACCTGAAATCCATCCAATCGAGAAAAGAAGCGGATGATCAGCTGGCCAACTACATCCCCGAACTAGGAGTGAGGCAATTTCTTCTTAAAAGCCTCACTCGAAGCAGCGAAGGCTTTGCTTGGAAAATCAACCTTCCGGTAATCAGCAAAAACATCGAAAATGTGGGCGAAGCTTTAGCAAAAGGAGCCAAATTCGAAGGCCCAACGCTCTTCCTCGCCGGAGCCAATTCGAATTATATCCAGCAAAAAGATCTCCCGGATCTGGAAGCCCACTTCCCAAACTATCAGCTGGAATTCGTTGCCAATGCCGGGCACTGGCTCCATGCGGAGCAGCCCCATGCTGTAGTGGAGGAGATGAGGAAGTTTTTGGGTTGAGTCACTAAACAAAAAGGGGCTAAATCTTGCCGATTTCGCCCCTTTTACATTTTAGAAGAACCACAAATGGCTTATTATTTAACCCGTTTCCCGTGTTTCACAACCATGTCCACGTCTTGCAGCAAGTTGATATAGCGGAGCACGTCGCCCCTGACCGCAATGATGTCCGCATATTTGCCTTCGGAAATCGTCCCGTAGTCTTTGTCCACTTTCATCGCCACTGCAGGCCAGTAAGTGGCGGCTTTGATGGTAAGCAAGGGATCCATTCCGAATTGATTCACCCAAACGTCAAGTTCGTTCCAGGTGCTTTGGCTGTGGAATTTCATGGGAATGCCGCTGTCTGTTCCGACCAGCATCACCACTCCGCTTTCCTTGAGTTGGGCAAACTTGCGGGAAAGAGTGGGTTTCCTTACCGGAGTAAGTTGGAAATAGGGCATTCTGCCAGGAAATCTAAGAGAGGCTCTAATGTCTCGAATAATGGAATCCGGAAGTCCCAAATGCCAAGAGCTGTCATCCAGCTTCTCGGGATTGTCGCGTACATATTCGTAGTTGAACAGCCCCTCCACCGTCGGAGTCCAAAACAGCGGGCCTTGGTTCATTTTTGCGGCACGCTCCTCAATCTGTGCCATAATATCCTCCGGGTATTCAGGAGCGGAGCTTAGGCCCGTATGTTCAAAATTATCGACCCCGATTTTAAGGCCTATCCGAATCTCCTCAGGACGATGTGAATGGCCCACTACCATTTTTCCGTACTTGTGCGCCTCGTCCACTACGGCTTGTGCCTCTTCCAAAGTCATTTGGTCTTGATCGATCAGCTTGATCACATCCACTCCAGCATCTATGAGTTTTTTGACTTTGGCTCGGGCATCTGCGGCTCCGTCCACTCCCCATCGAAAAGCCTCAGTATTTGGATAGGGAGCCTTTTGGATAAATGGGCCGGAAACATAAATCGTTGGACCGGGTATCTCACCGCTTTTGATCCGATCACGAACCTTAATACTAGCTTCTAGCGGCGCCCCCAAATCCCTTGCGCTGGTCACGCCAGCCATCAGCAATTGATGTGCGGAGGAAGGCATGATCACCGACTCAAACAAATCGATGTAAGTGCTGTCCCAGTGAGTATAGTCGCTATGGCCATTGAGCATGAGATGGACGTGCATATCCCAAAGTCCCGGGAGGACACTCATCCCCTCGGTAGAAATGACTTCAGCTCCTGCCGGAATCTCCAGGCTGCCTACTTGGCCAACCGCCTTGATCCGCTCCCCCTCGATCAAAATGACGGAGTTTCGTATTGGAACCCCACCAAATCCATCAATCAAGGTGCCTCCGACAAGGGCTTTCGTTTGCTGGGAAAATGCTCCGTAGGAAAGAAAAAACAAAAGCCCGAGAAGAGGAAGAGATAGTCTCATGTTGAAAATTTTTGGACGGTGATAAGCGCAAAAAAGATAACGATTTTGGGCTTTAAATTTTAACTTTCGCCCCCATTCACGATTGCATAAATGCCCAAAGGAAAGCTTTTCTTGATCCCCAATGTACTAGCCGACAACACGGCCCATTGGGTGATCTCCCCCCAAGTACAGGAAGTCATCGCACACACCAAGATTTTTTTGGTCGAAAATCCCCGTTCAGCCCGTCGCTATATTTCCAGCCTCAAGCTGGGGGTGAATCTGGAGGAGGTGCACATGGACATTTTGGACAAGGGAACCCCGCCGGAGTTTATCAACCGGCTCATGCAGCCGCTGATGAACGGTGCCGATATCGGCGTGATCTCCGAAGCGGGCTGTCCTGGAATTGCTGATCCGGGAGCATTGGCAGTGGCCTATGCACACCAAAAGGGAATCCAAGTCGTGCCGATTTCCGGACCTAGCTCCATGTTTTTGGCGCTGATGGGTTCGGGCTTTTCCGGCCAGTCTTTCGCTTTTCACGGCTATTTGCCCATTGACAAAAAAGAACGCGCACTTGCCCTGAAAAAGTTGGAAGCGGAATCCGTGAAAGAAAAACGCAGCCAGCTTTTTATGGAAACCCCTTTTCGGAACAACCAAATGCTGGAAGACTTGCTTGCCACCTTGGCTCCGCAAACCAAACTCTGCATCGCCAAAAATCTTACGGCTCAGGACGAATTCATCCAAACCAAGACCATTGCCGACTGGAAAAACCATCCAGTCGACCTGCATAAAATCCCCACTGTTTTTGTCCTACAAAGCTTCTAAGCCATGTTTACCATCGACGCCCATCTTGACCTGAGTATGAATGCCCTAGAGTGGAACAGGGACCTCACACGGCCTGTTTCCGAGATCAACGCCAGGGAAAAAGGTCTCATGGACAAGCCAGATCGCGGCAATGCGACAGTATCTCTTCCAGCACTTCGCGAAGGGAACATCGGCTTGGTGGTCGCAACGCAAATAGGCCGCTATGTTGCTCCCAACAATCCCCTTCCCGGTTGGCATTCGCCAGAGCAGGCCTGGGCGCAAACCCAAGGTCAGCTGGCTTGGTATCAAGCCATGGTCGAAAAGGGTGAAATGACCCAAATCCGTAATCTGGGGGACTTGGATCTCCATGTCGAGCTGTGGAATGATGGAAAAGAAGTGAGCGAAAAGCCAGTGGGATTTATTCTTTCCTTGGAGGGAGCCGATTCGATTGTGAATCTGGACTATCTCGAAAAAGCCTACGAAAGCGGTTTGCGAGCCTTGGGACCGGCACACTATGGACCCGGAAGGTACGCTTTTGGGACAGATGCCTCATCGCCACTCAGTCCGCATGGAAAAGAGCTGGTAAAAAAAATGGATGAGCTTGGTATCATCCTGGACGCAACTCATCTGTGCGACTTGGCCTTTTGGGATGCGCTGGAGATCTATCAAGGTCCGGTATGGGCCAGTCACAACAACGTCCGGGCTTTGGTCGATCACAACCGGCAGTTTTCCGATGAGATGATCAAAGCGCTGGTGGATCGCGGCGCTGTAATCGGCGGTGCCTTCGACGCTTGGATGCTCAGTCCGGGTTGGATCAGAGGCGAGTCAAGTCCAAGAGAACGGAATGTGACGATTGCCACGGTCTTGGACCATCTGGATCACATCTGTCAGATTGCTGGAAATGCTGACCATATCGGCATAGGCTCCGATCTGGACGGAGCCTTTGGCACCGAGCAAAGTCCGTATGACCTCGAGACTATTGCCGACTTGCAAAAAATCCCCGACTTGCTTCGGCAAAGAGGCTACTCCGAATCAGATGTGAATAAAGTCATGCACGGCAATTGGTTGAACTTTTTGAAGAGAGCTTGGGCCTGACCCAAGAATAATTGTATGATATCGTTGTTTTTTAGGTTGCATAAATAATTCAAATTGAATTATTTGCAAGCATGTATTACTATCTAGCAACGTATGAATTGTAAAAATTTACTCCTTTTCACCCTATTCACCCTCCTAGTTTCCCCTTCCTTTTCCCAAAAATTAATGCTTACTGCGGATCATTCTGATGCAAAGTTCATCTTGCTGAATGATTATGATGATTCCGACAAGGTGGAGTTGGGTACCGGTACTGTAGAATTAAAGCTTGAAAAAGACAGCAAAAACCGCGTAAAAATCGTAAAGCCCGGCTATCAACCAGTGATCAAAGAGTACAACAAGGATCTCAAATGGGACAAGGAACAGCGTATCGCTTTGACCACTCGCCAAGTTGACATCACCGCTGAGCCTTTTGATGCGGAGATCCTCGTAGACGGTCGGGTGATCGGCACCAAAGCCATCTACCTTTACGTCCAAAAGGACCGTTTTCTGACCCTGGAGATTAAAAAGCCCGGCTACATGCCCGTGACCAAGGTGTACTACAACCAGCCGGACAAGGAAACTCCGCCATTCAAAGACCACTTTGTACTGAAGGATCGACAAGTAAGGCTGGAAGTCTCCCCTGCTGATGCCAATGTCGCTGCTAATGGCATTACCCTTGGAAAAGGTAACCAGGACATCCGAGTCCCTTTTGGCGACTGCGTGACGGTGACCGTGACCAAGGATGGCTATGTCAACTACGAGAAAGTCCTCTGCAACAAGGAAGGAGATCCTGAGCCTCCGATTCGAGACAAGGCGGTTTTGGAAGACAGGCTGGTGAAAATCACTACAGCACCAAACGACGCAGCTATCGAGATTGGAGGCAAGCGAGTTGGCAACGGCTCCTATGACCTGAAGGTGGCCAAAAACTCCTGCGTGGAAATCCGCGTGAGCAAAGACGGATTCATCCGCTATGTGAAAAACTACTGCAACCAAGCCAATATGCAGGAGCCACCAGCATCGGACTTTCTGGAAATGGTAGTGGACGAGGCCTACACTTCCTCAGTTTCTTCCGACCTAGCCAACGTAAGAATCACCGTGCCGGTCAACCCCGCACATTCTCCTGAAGCAGCTTGGAAAATTCTCAGCTCCATCATCACGGGCTATTTTGACATCCTTGAGACCGTGGACTACAACACTGGCTATCTGACCACTTCCTGGCAGGTGCAAAACTTCCAATCGAGCATCATCCGTACGCGAGTGATCGTATCCAGTGGGGGAAACTCGGACCAGCTTGCCTACGCGGTGAAGCTGGTGAGCCAAGAAGCCTATCTGGATGGAAAAAACCCAGTTACGGTCAAAGACGACGAGCGCTTCCAGGATTGGGCTCGAATCCTGAAAAAGTATGACGGTCTGATCCAAGAGATACAGGCCCGTTTGCAAAACTAAAAGCAATCCCAATCTTCGTTCTCCTACCCCCAGCATTGACCTGTTGGGGGTTTTCTTTTTCTATAGGCTAGAGAAGGCTTGCCATTTTTTATACCCTTAGCAAAAGGTAGATTTTCCCATCGCAACCAGCCACAAAAACCAATGCCGGAAGCGCTGACCACTAGTCCTTTTCTCCCAGAAGC
Source organism: uncultured Limnohabitans sp. (assembly GCA_964613865.1). Lineage (GTDB taxonomy): Bacteria > Bacteroidota > Bacteroidia > Cytophagales > Cyclobacteriaceae > Algoriphagus. The sequence continues at coordinate 18,228 of CAZTJM010000078.1, forward strand.
GGGGTAGTATCTGACGGAATAATGTATAAATTGACTTTCCGCATTTTCAATCCAAACCAAAAAGAAATGAAACCTATAGTACAGATTTCCCTGGATCTGACGAATATCGATGAAGCATTGGAAACGGCTGCGCTGGCCATGAGAGCGGGCGTTGATTGGCTGGAAGCGGGAACTCCGCTCATCTTGGCAGAGGGGCTTCATGGCGTGAGAAAATTGAGAGAAGCTTTCCCGGGAATACCTATCGTAGCCGATCTGAAAACCATGGACGGAGGCTATCTGGAAGCGGAAATGATGGCCAAGGCGGGTGCAACCCATGTTGTCGTCATGGCCCGTGCGCATGCCGAGACCATCAAATGCGTAGTGAAAGCCGGGAGAGATTTCGGAGTGAAAGTAATGGGTGACAATATGATCTGCCCAGATATGGTTGAAGGTGCAAAGTTTTTGGAAGACCTCGGTTGCGACTACGTGATCCACCATATCGGCTACGATGAGAGAAGGGGAATTGCTGCTGCCGGCCATCGCATGCCCAGTCCGCTGGATCAACTTCGAGAGGTTGTGGCGGCTGTGAACATACCCGTGCAGGCCGTGGGAGGACTTTCCCTAGAGCAAGCAATCAAATGCCCTCAATATGGCGCTCCATTGGTGGTTTTGGGTGCGCCATTGACCATTGATGCGGATTCATTCAAAACAGCCGACGGCAATCTGGAAGCTTCCCTCCGGATGATCTGTGATGCCATCCACGCCCAAGAAACCGTTTTACCCCAAAAAGCCTAACCATGTCCAGCTCTAAAAATGCGGCAGTAGTCAACTACTCCGAGCAAAAATATTCTGTAGAACTCCGCGAGATTCCTGTTCCTGAGATCGGGGAAGAAGATATTCTCCTGGAAGTGGAAAACGTCGGCGTCTGCGGTAGTGATCTGCACCAGTGGACCTCAGACCACAGCTGGCCGGTAAACTATCCAGTCGTATTGGGACACGAGTTTGGCGGCAAAATCGCAGCCTTGGGATCAAGGGTATCTGGCTGGAATGTCGGGGATCGCGTGGTCTCTGAGACTGCCGCAGTGATCGACAGCCAAAACCCCATGAGCAAAGTCGGTCTATACAATCTAGATCCTACTCGAAAAGGATTCGGCTATGGCGTGAACGGCGCGATGACCCGATTTGTACGGGTGCCTGCGAGATGCCTCCACAATGTACCCGCAAACCTATCCTTTGAGGAAGCCTGCCTGACCGAGCCCTGCTGTGTCGCCTATAATTCCGTGGTTGGAAACTCAAGCATCAAGCCAGGAGATCGTGTGATCGTCATTGGCCCAGGCACGATTGGAATTTTGTGCGCCGCTATGGCTAAACTGTGCGGAGCAGAAGTCGGAGTCTTGGGGCTTGAGGGCGACCGGGCAAGGCTGGAAATCGCAAAGCAAGCCTATGGATGCGAACCGCTCATCGGCGAGGATGCAGCGGAAGCTTGGGCGAGAAGGCGTGACGGCCTAGGCGCTGACCTTATTATCGACGCAGCAGGACATAGCATCACGCTGAAAATCGCCATGAAGATCGTCCGTCCTAATGGGCAGATCACCAAAGTCGGATGGGGACCTCAGCCTCTCAACTTCTCCATCGATCCGATTGTCCAGAAAAACATCCGTCTTCAAGGTAGCTTCAGCCACAACTGGCCTATCTGGGAAAGAGTCATAGCCCTGCTGGCGAGCGGCGCTTTGAACGTGAAACCGATCATCGGCGGCGTATGGCCTATTACGGAATGGCATGAAGCCTTTGAAAAAATGCATTCCGGACAGGTGGTGAAGTCTGTGCTCAAACCCGTCTGACATGCGACTCAAGGGAAAAGTAATCATCGTCACAGGGAGCACCACAGGCATCGGCAAAGCCATCGCGAAAAGATGTGTAGCCGAAGGAGCAAAAGTGGTCCTCCATGGATTGGAGGTAGACTTGGGTCTGGAGGTGCTCGGTGAAATAGGCGAGAAAAACGCCGTTTTCCACTGTGAAGACATTTCGGCGGATACGTGTCCGGCGAGCTTGGTTCGCGTGGCGGTGAAGAGTTTCGGCAAGCTGGATGCAGTGGTCAACAATG
>CAZTJM010000079.1:0-20094 GCA_964613865.1 uncultured Limnohabitans sp.
AAGGAGTCTCCTTTTCCTTCAAAAAAATGATGGGTGGTCTATGTTTCCTCGTGGATGACAAAATGCTGCTCGGCTTGGATCAGGACAAGAAAACCCTCGAAAACCGTCTGATGGTTAGGGTTGGACCGGAGGCTTACCCGCAGGCTCTGGAAAAACTTGACTGCCGTACTATGGATTTTACTGGAAAGCACATGAAAGGATATGTTTTTGTATATCCTAAGGGATTTGACTTGGACGAACAGCTGGAGGAATGGATCGATCTCGCGATGACATTTAATCCTCTTGCCAAGAAAAGTAAAAAATGAGTACCGTCTTTTACCAGAAGTCGCTAAAGCTACCTGCCTTTCCCCAAGGCTATCATCTGATCACCGAGGCAATCCAAGGAACAATCCCGGAAATCAGACAGATCCGCATCGGGTTTTTACAGGTTTTCCTGCAGCATACCTCAGCAGGACTCTGTATCAATGAAAATGCCGATCCTACCGTCCGAAAAGATTTTCAAACCTTTGTAAACGAACTGATTCCAGAAAATTATCCACGGTTTATCCACACTTACGAAGGCCCGGATGATATGCCTGCGCACATTAAAAGCGCTTTTTTCGGAAACAGCCTCCAAATTCCCATTTCCGGTGGAAAACTTGCACTAGGAATTTGGCAGGGGATTTACCTCTGTGAATTTCGGAGGAGAGGGGGGAATAGGAGCCTGATTCTTACCGCTTTCGGCACGGAATGATGAATTCCAAAATGACTTCTTGCCATTGATAAAATTCCGTGTCTGATCCGGGCGCTGTCCTTTACATTTGTGACAACGACCTTACATGAAACTTCGCTTACTCCTCCTGCCAGTCCTTTGCCTCGCATTGCCAGTGTTGGCTATTGGCCAATCCAGTCTGGGAAGCAACGCCTTTGCATTTAAACTCAAAGAGCCATTGATCCTCGACGGGGAACTCAGCGAGACTATCTGGACAGATCCAGAGGGCTGGAATGGCAACTTCCGACAATACTTCCCATCGGACACCTCCGAGTCGCGGATTCGCACGCGGGTAAAGATCGCCTTTGACGACCAAAACCTCTACATCGCAGCGGTGATGGAAAACCTCGGCCCGCGCAAATATGTGTCCACCTCGCTGCGGCGGGATTTCAGGGGCGAGCAAAACGACGCCATCGTCTTTGTCCTGGACACCTTCAACGACAAAACCAACGCTTTTTCCTTTGGCATCAACCCCTACGGAGTACAACGAGAGGGTCTAATTTCCAACGGAGGGTCGAAGTCCGAAGACCTCAGTCTTGCCTGGGACAACAAGTGGTTTTCGGAGGCAAAAATCTTCGAAAATCACTGGCAAGCAGAAATGATCATTCCCCTGTCCACGATTCGGTTTAGCGACGGGGCGCAAAATTGGAACGTCAACTTCTACCGCATCGACAGTGAATATGGAGAGCGAAGCACTTGGACACCAATACCAAGAAATTTCCCCATCCTGACTTTGGCCTACAGCAGAAAGCTCATCTTCGAGGAACGTCTGAAAAAAAATTCTGCCAATATCTCCCTCATTCCCTATACTGCGGCACGCACCTCCAAAAACTTCCTCGAAGGAACTGAGGAGGAGCTGACACCTTCTTTCGGTGGTGATGCCAAGATCGGAATCGGACCTGCCCTAAACCTCGATCTTACCTTCAACCCTGACTTTTCCCAAGTGGAAGTGGACCAACAGGTGACTAATTTGGATCGTTTCGAAATCTTTTTCCCCGAGAGAAGGCAGTTCTTTCTGGAAAACGCCGACCTGTTTGACAGTTTTGGACAAATGCGCTCTCGGCCGTTTTTCTCGAGAAGGATAGGCGTGGACATTGACTCTGCCACCGGTCAAAACGTGCAGAGCAAGATCATCTACGGTGCAAGGCTGAGCGGCAAAATCACCGACGATTGGCGCGTAGGCCTGATGAACATGCAGACGGCGACAGACGAAGAGGCGGGCATTTCCGGAAAAAACTTCACGGTGATGGCCCTGCAAAAGAAGGTCTTTACCCGATCCAATATAGGCTTGATCTTCGTTGATCGTGAGTCCTTGGCCGTGGACGAATTTCAGCAGCTATTTGACCCAAGCGAGTACAATCGACTCATCGGAGTGGACTACAACCTCAACTCTGCCGACGGCAAATGGACCGGCAAAGTCTTCTATCACCGCACCTTTGAATCCCGCGAGACGGTTTCTCCCTATTCGTTCAACGCCTACATGCTCTACAGCGATGTACACTGGGCGTGGAGCTTTAGCTATCAGGACATCGGCCAGGATTTTAATCCGCTTGTCGGCTTTGTTCCAAGGGTAAACTTCAAGCGGCTCAATCCGGATCTTGCCTACCTTTTCTACCCAAAATCCAAGCTCATCAACCGCCACGGGCCCAAGGTGGAGTTTGAGGGCTATTGGAACGAAGAGATTGGGCAAACCGACCGCGACATCAACCTAGGCTACCTGATTCGCTTCAATTCCTTTTCGGAGCTGGCCGTGACCCAGAAAAACCGCTACATCTACCTCTTCCAAGACTTTGACCCCACCCGCACCGGCGGCGAGCCCCTCGCAGCAGGATCGGACTACTACAATAAAACTGTGCAGCTGGAGTACAAAAGCAACCCCAGGAACCGGATCAACCTCGAACTGGACGCCGAAGCTGGCCAATATTATACCGGAAATTTCCAAAGAATCACCGGACAGATGGGCCTGAGGATGGGCTATCTGGCAAATGTGTCCATAAACTTCAACTACGCCAGGATCCGCCTTCCTGAACCACAAAGCGATGCAGATCTGATCCTTGTGGGTCCGAGGATAGACCTCACCGTCACAAAAAAACTGTTTTGGACCACTTTTGTCCAATACAACAACCAAATCGACAACATCAACATCAACACCCGCTTTCAGTGGCGATACGCCCCAGTGTCCGACTTCTTTCTGGTGTACACCGACAACTACTTCCCGGGTGACTTTGTCCCAAAGCAACGCTCACTGGTACTTAAGCTGAACTATTGGCTAAATATTTAAGAAAAAAGTGAGGCCAAAGACTGTGAAAGCCTATCGAAAATCAAACTCATCCAGATCGGTCGGGATCTGCTTTTGACGCTGGAGTTCCAGCTGGTACAGGTATTCGCCGAGTTCAGCAAAAAAAGGCTTGGCGATTTCCTCTGTTTCGTACACTCCGTCATTGAGCGTTTGGTTCTCGTTGGTGTAGACGACTGCCGACACAAAGAACTCCACCCTATTTTCTAGATCAACGAAATAGCTCCCGTCAATCAGGTAACCGTAGGACCAGCCCGTTTTGTTGAAAATCCGAAAATGCTTAGGAATAGGTTCTTTGCTATCGCCAAACTTGAAAAATTTCGAGTAGCTGTCGTAATACTCCGTCGTGTCGTATTTGGGATAGTCGCTTTCTCCGGGAAGCATGCTCATGTATTTCAGGATAAATTCCCGATGCTCGGACGAAAGATTAAAGCGCTCGTTTTCAAAAAAAGCTTGGGGGAAAACAATCCGCTGCACCACGCCATGCAGATCCGACAGGGCAAACTTGCTCTTGAATGAAAAATCCATCCCTCCCTGATACAGACTGTCGTTGCGATAATGGGCTTTGCCAAGCTTGGGTTCACTTGGGACTATATATACGCTATCAGTATGCCGAGCCGGGAGCTCCAAGATCACTTTGCCTGACTTATCCACAAACCGAACCGGATTAAACTGGCGGTTCTCTTCCGGAGAGATTGGAAAACTAAGGCGCTGCGTGATCACGGTATGATCCAAGCCCTTTTCTCCCAGTTTTCCGTTGATGTAGTTCAAGCCCAGAAGTTCGTACAATCTATTCGCGGCGTCGTTGTCTGACACCAGCAGGATCTTTTTGATATAGTGTCCAATACTGGGCAGGCCATTCTCAGCCGTTGAATCCAGATATACGGGAATCTGCGAAGGCCTGACCGAATCGGTCAGCATGGTTGTCTCCAGAGTAAGGCCCTCTACGTCTTGCTCTTCAAGCCACTCCAAGGCCAAAAGCGCGATAGGCAACTTCACTGTAGAAGCCGGGTAAAAATAGCGCTCATCGTCTAGGTTAAAACTAAAATCCTGGAATAGTGGATTGCCGTGCTCGTTGCGGTCGATCCGGGTGAAAAGGATCTGTACCTGGTACTTATCCACATCTCCCATGACCTGCCGCAACACGGGATAGTTGGTCATTCCGTCCTGAAAAGGCTGTTTTTCCTGTTCTTTACATGCCGACAAACAAAGGAAAGCAATCAATAAGTACGTTAAATTTCTCATCCTCTATTTAGATTGTGGATAATATCAAGGAGGTACATCAAATCTCCCAACTCGTGAAATCCAGAAATGACGATCCGGTTGACAGTTGGGCTGCCCGGTGTGGGGTATGGAAAAGACGAAGTGATGATCCCCGCTTTTTCAAATTCGCGGAGCCAGGCATTTTCAGTATAGCGAAACACTGGGAAATGCCTGCTTCCATTGATCTGCTTTATCCTTTCTACCTCTTGAGCAAAAATCCCGCAAGCATCGTCCAACCAGCTTTTTTTCTCCAAATACCTATCCTCCATTTGTAGAAAGGTACAGAGATGGGCAGGAGACCCAGGAGATGCACCGCCAAAAAGCGGAGTCGTTTTAATTCGACCAATCTCCGCCGAGCTCCCCAACACTATCCCGGCTGGTAAGCCGAGTCCTTTGCCCAATGAGCCGCTGACCAAGAGGTTCACATCGGGAGAATTCCACTGTTGATAAGTGCCGTAAATGCTGTTGCCTATCGTTCCAAAGGCATGGCTGTCGTCAAGCAGTTGGCTAACACGATGCTTTTGTCCGAGATCTTTCACCCAAGAATAATCGTGGATTTGTCCCGAAAGCGAGTCCAAGGCATTTCCGATGATAAGAATCCGGCGGGGCGAAAGCTCTTCAGCGCGCTCAAGACAATGTTTTTTCCATTGTGTAAAATTAAATTTAATCATAGGAACCAAACCGTCGGGGACGATCGCGGGATGAGCGTCTGGAGCAATCCAAACTTCATCCACATTGCCTACCAGAGATTTCCATGCAGCGATACCCGCCAGATATCCAGAACTGAACACCGCAGACGCCTCGGCTCCTGCAGACTCGGCAAAGGCCTCCTCAAACTCGTCAAAGATGCGAAGACGGGTATTATTAATTCTACTCTGCCCGTGGCTGGCCCCAAATTCAAAAAGATTGTTGGCCAGCAAGTCTAAAAAATCCCGGTCTTGGCCAATACCCAAATAGGAAGTTCCGCTGAAGTACAGATAGTCCTTGCCTTCTATTTGGACCATTCGGCCGATTCCGGAATCCAGATAATGCGTTTTCACAGTTTGGGGATTATTTGGCAAAAATCTGGCTGGGATCTTGAAAGGATTTAAACTCGAGCGCATTACCGCAAGGATCCAGAAAAAACATCGTGGCCTGCTCTCCCACTTCGCCCTTGAACCGGATGTAGGGCTCAATCACAAACTCAATCCCGTAAGACTTAAGTTTGTCGGCCAGCTGATGCCACTCTTCCCAATCCAAGATCGCCCCAAAATGGCGAACAGGCACATTTTTGCCGTCGACGGCGTTGGTCTTGGCGTTTGCGAGTTCCTCAGGCTTGATATGTGCCGAAAGCTGGTGTCCGAAAAAGTTGAAATCTATCCACTTGTCCGTGCTACGACCGATGTCGCAGCCCAGCAAATCTCCGTAGAATGCACGGGTTTCCTCAATATCCCGAATGGGAAAAGCGAGGTGAAAAGGCTTAAATTGGCTCATATTGCTTAATTTCGTCGGTGATGGGAGTCCATTGGATGTACTTGGACCTCCCTAAATATATGTCAAAAAAGAAAACAGTTTCATTGGTTTTGAGCAGCGGTGGAGCGAGGGGATTGGCGCATGTGGGAGTGATTGAGGAGTTGGAGCGCCGCGGCTACGAAATCGGGGAAATAGCCGGCTGCTCTATTGGCGCCTTGGTCGGTGGTATGTATGCAGCCGGGCAAATGCCTGTCTTCAAAGACTGGATCTGCAATTTGGATCGCGTGGATGTTTTTTCTTTGATGGATTTTACCTTCTCAAGCCGGGGATTTATCAAGGGCGACAAAGTTTACAATTCACTGAAGAATGTGATCAAAGATTGCCAAATCGAGGACTTGGCAATCCCTTTTTCCTGCAATGCAGTGGACTATAGAAGTGGAAAGGAATATGTGTTTCGCAAGGGGAGCCTCTACTCGGCAATCCGCGCCTCTGGCAGTATACCGACGGTTTTTCAGCCAGCCCAGTATCCTGGTCATGAATTCATTGATGGAGGTGTGCTGAATCCTGTCCCAATCTCTCTCATTTCCAACCATGAAGACCGACTGTTGGTCGTGGTAGAGGTCAACGGCCCCCATCATTTGTATGTACCTCCAGCGAGACGTGACCAAAAAGGACGGACTCTGATCTCCATACCCAAGTGGCTCCAAGATTACCGCAGAAAGATGACCCAATACTTTCCCGAGGAATCGAAAGAAGAAAAACCTGCCACTCTAAGCGCATTCAGCCTTATCACCCGTTCATTTGACCTGCTTCAGGACAAGTTTTGTGAGCTGCTGATCGAAAAATATCCGGTGGATGTGACGGTGAGGATATCCAGAAAGCAAGCCGGCACGCTCGAATTTCACCGGGCAGCGGAAATGATTGAGATCGGAAGACGCAAGGCCGCGGACGCGCTTGACCTTTTGGAAGATGGAAATAGCTGAGCTCAACCGATTGCTAGGCAATGTGGATATCTACCTGCTGGATCAGATTCTCAAGGGCCGATTCACCAAAGAGATGAAGATTCTAGACGCTGGATGCGGGGAAGGCAGAAATGCTGTCTACTTCATACAGAAAAACTATCAGCTCTTTGGAATAGACCCCAACGAGACCGCCATCCAATATTGCCGCTATCTCGCCAAAAGTCTGAATCCATTCTACGACAGCTACCGCTTCCAGACAGGCAGACTAGAGGAAATTCCCTTTCACGCCGGAGCCTTCGATGCAGTCGTATGTTCAGCCGTCCTCCATTTCGCCAAGGATGTGGATAACTTCATGGAAATGTCCCGCGAAATCCATCGAGTGCTTAAGCCGGGCGGAATGTTTTGGTTTCGGACCTGCACCGCTTTTGGAGGGATTTTAGACCAAAGCAAAGCGCTAGGTGGTGGTAGATTTCTTCTTCCGGATGGATCGGAGCGCTTTTTAGTCACGAGCCAAGATGTGGATAACTTGGAAAAAATCGGGTTCCGATTCCTCGACATCCCCAAAACTGTCTTGGTTTTGGGACAGCGGGAAATGGGTGTCTTTTTAATGGAAAAAGTCTAATATCGCTGAAATGGATCTTCAATACGCTTTCGAACTTATTGGCACCTTTGTTTTTGCGATATCCGGGGCGCTTGCCATTCGTGAGAAGGAACATGACCTGTTTGGTGCCGGCTTCACTGGGTTCATCACGGCAATCGGAGGAGGCACACTCCGCGACATCCTGCTGGACAGCTATCCCCTAGTCTGGATAGGGGACATCTATTTTCTATACGCCATCCTCTTGGGCATCTTGGCGGCCTTTGTCTTTCCCAACCTGCTGAGCAAGTTGCGACGCACATTCTTTCTCTTTGACACGATCGGCATCGGGTTCTTCACCGTTTTGGGTGTGGAAAAATCCCTGAGTCTGGGAGTCCGCCCGGAGATCGCGGCCATCATGGGGATGTTTTCGGCAGTCATGGGCGGAGTGATCCGTGAAACCCTCACCAATGAGATACCAATCCTTTTCCGCAAGGAAATCTATGCCTCGGCATGTCTCGCCGGAGCGATCTTCTATGCCACGATGGACTACCTCGGCTTGGAGCGAAACTACAATTTGCTGATCTCTATGTCTCTGATTATTGCTATCCGAATGATTGCGATGAAATACAAACTGAGTCTCCCCAGACTGGATTGAAGCCCTGTTAATTTCAAACAGTATCAGCTCAATACCGCATTCCCTTAAGAATTCGAAGCTCTATGGTTGGGCACCTTGGCTTTTTGCTTAAATTTTAAAAAAATTTACTTGCCCTTTCACCATACCTTTTTAATAGCACCTGGATGAGCACTTATAAACAAGAGATAGATTGGAGAGCTGTTTTCGATCCTGTCTCCATCTTTTACATTGTTGCCGGCGTCATTTGTGCTGCTCTCTCGTTGAAGGGTTTTATGCTCCCAAACAAATTCCTGGATGGTGGAGTGACTGGCATCGCCATAATCGTAAACCTCCACTACGGGATTAACCTAAACGTATTGTTGGTAGTAATCAACATTCCGTTTTTATATCTGGGATGGAAAAAGATCGGGAAGACTTTTGCCGTCCAATCGACCTTCTCGGTTTTTTTGCTGGTGGTAGTGCTCGAGCTACTTGGACTAATGAACATCGAAGATGGCGTCACGGCAGATCTCGTACTGAGTGCTGTTTTTGGAGGGGTTTTGATGGGTGTGGGGATCGGCTTGATTATACGTGGTGGTGGCCTCATCGATGGTTTTGAGGTGATCACCGAGTTTGTCCAGAAAAATTCTCCCCTTTCTGCTGGAGAAATTACTGTCTTTTTAAACTCGCTTATCATGCTCTTCGCTGCCATATTTTTTGGCATTGAGCCCGCCATGTACTCCATCCTGACCTATTATACTGCCATCAAGATGACCGACTATGTGGTGGAGGGCTTTGAGGAATACACTGCCCTCACGGTCATTTCCCGTGAGGAAGAAAAGGTGAAAGAGCTCATCGTGAAGGAATTTGGCAAGGCAATCTCTGTATATAAGGGCGAAAGGGGTTATCTTCCAGAGACATTCCACATCAAGCATCCCTGCGACATCATCATGACGGTGGTCACCAGGCTGGAAGTACACCGAATGAAAGAAGCAATCCAACACATAGACCCTAAGGCCTTCTTTTATGTGCAGACGATTAAAGAAGTGAAAGGGGGGATCATCAAGAGGGTCGGTAAAAAGCACAGCTGATGGTTTTTGAAGAAATCCAACACACGGTCTATCGGGACATCCTGGCAAAACTGCCGCAGTACCTCACGTACCACAATCTGGGACATACTGCCTACGTGCTGGATCAGGCAATCTACCTTGCTCGTCAGTCGCATGTTTCTGACCAGGAAGTGGAGCTCCTGAAGCTGGCTGCGCTCTTTCACGATACGGGATTTATAGACAATCCTAAAGATCACGAAGAAAAAGGCTGCAAAATCGCCGAATCCTATCTCTCCCAAGACTACGGCAGGGATCAGCTGGAGGAAATCTACGGCATGATCTTAGCCACCAAAATTCCCCAGAACCCCAAAACCCATCTGGAGAATATCCTGGCCGATGCCGATTTGGAGTATCTGGGCACGGAGCTTTTTGACCAAGTAGGGCAGACGCTCTTTCAAGAGTTGAAGCATTTTAACCCGGACTTTACGGAGCAAGCCTGGGACGAGCTACAGCTTGTCTTTATGCAAAAGCACCATTATCATACCGACTACTGCCGCATCCACCGCGAGCCTAAAAAGCAGGAAAACCTCCTGAAAGTGAAAAAAAGGCTGGGATTGGCTTGATCAAAACCTAAAATCCATCACCGCAAACCCCAGCTCATCGTCCACGTTGACATAGGACCAGAGCTTGCCGTCTTTGAAGAAGGGGTATTCAGGGACTTTGGAAAGCTCCTCGATCCTAGTCTCGCCAATAAGACCAAAGTCTTCGTCATATGCTAAGAGGAAAATCTCCGATTTGGCCTCAGCTACAGGATTAGGCTTTGGTATGCTTTTGCTGGCAAAGCGATAGTAGCGCTGGCCCTGCTCATCCCAAAAAAACTTATGGAAACCGATCTGCTCTTGGTGTTTTGCCCATTCTTGTTGAAACTCGTTCTCACTCTCAACTTCAGCTCTAGCCCTCTTTTCTTTTCTGTTGGGAACCAAGCTATGGGTGTAGCTCACGAGTCGCAGAGAGTCGATGGAATAGTCGTAGACATAGATGTCGCTGGTGGCGCTCGAGCTGACTACCGCCAGACCATGAAGATCCTGGAGTTCAAAATTTTCAGTAGCGACCATCATAGACTGTGCGGACTTTAGTACAATCCTCATTTCAGAGGCTAAATCCATAGCTGGAATGTCGATCATTTTTCCTTTGACGTCAGAAAAATCTGCCCTCAAAAGATCCCTCGCACCTTCAAAAAAATTGCCCGGTAGCGAAAGGAAATGCCTTCTATCCTCCGTGGCTAAAAGTCCAAAATAGGCTCCGCTTTCTAAGTCCTTGGACAGGCTGTCGATATTCTCAGCCAAAAACTTGATATCTCGGATTTTCTCCGCACTAGGGCTAAATATAGCACTGGCCTGAAAGCCCGAGATAAGGAAATTCCCATCCGACAGTACCTGAAAGCCGCCCGGATAAGAACCGATTCCATTCGGCCCCTCTTTTTCAAATTGGATCTTATGAAGCAGCTTGAGTCCATCAAGGTCAATTTCGGATACTGTTTGGTTGGTACCATCCAGCAGATAAAGTTTCTTGGAATCAGCAGAGATATCCGATAGTTGCAAACCCCAAACCAAGTTGAATATCTCATCGCCGGGGTTGACTATAACAGTGTCAGAAGAAAAGGAAAAATCCTCCAGAACATTTTGGGGAGTCTGATCCTCTGACTTGTTTTCTCCGCAGGAAAAAGCTGCTACGGCCAAAAGTGCTACCAATGCTTTTTTCATAAAAATTCATTTTTCTATGAAAAAAGCAGATTTTAACTAAATATCAAATCTAATTTGCGTCTTTTAACCTTGCACCGCTCTGATGATCAGATCAAAAACGGTCGTGGGCTGGATTTTTTCCGTGGCATTGACGCTGGAGTGAGAAACAAAAAGCGGCTTGTCCAGATCGGATTCGGGGGTTCTTCCATGCGCTCCTTTGATTAGGGTCGCATCCAAGGGAATGACATCCATGAGGTATCGGAAACCCAACTTTTTCTTCAGGACTTTGGAACCTACGGTGAGCAGGGGGAATTTGATAGCGGGATCGAGAACCAGCTCCACCGGATCGTAGCCCGGCTTACGATGGATATCCACACATCGAGCATAGTCCGGCGCCTTGGCATCGTCCAACCAGAAATAGTAAGTAAACCAGGAATCCGCATCCGCGATCACGACGAAATCTCCCGCCCGCTCGTGATCGATGTGGAATTCTTTTTTCCCCTCCTCACCCAGCACTTTCTCCACGCCGGGAGTCTTTTCCAAGAGGGCTTTGACTTCACTGAGCTTTGATTTGTCGTTGACATGGACATGGGCGACTTGGTGATCTGCTACGGCAAAAGCTGCCGAGGTTCCCGCATCCAAGGTCTCCAGTCCCCGTTCGTCCTTCACTTGGATCCAGCCCTTTTCTCTGAAAATCCGATTAAGATGCACCGGCTTGCTCACCGTCGTGATTCCATACTCTGAGAGCAGCAACACCTGCGTTCCCTGTTTTTCAAAATACGTGATCAGATCCTCCGCCAGGGCATCGACCTCGCGGAGATCCTTGCCGATCTTTTCAAAGTCAATCCCATGCTTCTGGAGTCCATAGTCAAGATGCGGGATGTAGATCAGATTCAGAGTCGGGTTGTGCCATTCGTCGACTTTTTTCGAAGCCTCGGCAATCCATTTACTGGAAGCTATGCTGGTATTTGGTCCCCAAAAGGAAAACAGCGGAAACTGTCCAAGTTCCTTTTGCAGCCTGTCGCGGAGCTCCATGGGCTGGGAGTGGCAATCGGGCAATTTGCGGCCGTCCTGTAGGTAGAGCGGTCTTGGCGTTACCGCGTAGTCTGCGCTGGAGTACATATTATACCACCAAAACATGTTGGCGACGGTGAAGCCGGGATTGTCTCGGCGCAGCACTTCCCAGACCTTTTCGGCCTGCACCAGCTTGTTGGATTGGCGCCAAAGCTTAATTTCGCATTCATCTTGGAAATACCAGCCGTTGCCCACAATGCCGTGATCAGATGGCCACTTTCCGGTCAGATAGACGGATTGGGCCGAGCAGGTCACGGCTGGAAGTACCGGCTCCACCACCGCTCTCTGCTGCTTGGCTATCCATTTTTTGAGAAAAGGGGTATGCTCTCCGATCACCCGGGGAGAAAGCGCAACGATATTGAGGACTACTGTTTTTTTCATTCAAAAAGCACTCTATTGATGTTTACTTTTAATGCCGGCTTCGATATCCGTGACTCTCGTCACTCCAGTGCTCAGGGTGACAGTCGTGTCAGGCTGAGCGGAGTCGAAGGACCTGTTGAATAAATTCCTGCTTTAGAGAGGGAGTGGAACGTTGCAGCACCTCGGTCCAACTCCTACCATGTGACCACTTACTACTGACCACTTACTGGCTTTTACTCCATCCTTCCCCTCACCCAAGCAAGCTCTCTGGCTATAGATTCGCCAAGGCTTTGTCGGGTGCCCTGCGGCAGTACTTCCCAAGTGTAGGTCTCTACCTCTAAATGCTGGGTGATTTCCGGATTGGATAAAATTTCCTTGAGTACAATTGAAATGGTCTCTTGGGTGGAAGAGAAAGAACCATAGTCCTCGAGAAACACAGGAACGTGAAAATGGATTCTCCACTCTTTTTCCTTGGTATCCGGAAGAACATCCAAAGCTTGTGGTAAGTCAGAATAGGATTTCAGTTTCCCGTCGTCCAATCGTGCGACGACTTGGTGTAGATAAGTCGACTCCGCGAAGGCTTGGAGCTTTTTGCCCAAGCTGAATTTACCGTTGGCAGATGGTGGAATCAAGACTTTCAACGCTGCCGAGATCTGGATTTTCCCGACACGAATGCCCGCCGACTCAAACTTGGCAAAAGTCTCGGCGGGCTCTTCGTACACAATGGCGAAGTGGCAGACATCGTAGCATACTTGGATATGGGTTTTGATTAAGTCTTCGGCCTCCCTTTCGGAT
Organism: uncultured Limnohabitans sp.; assembly: GCA_964613865.1. Taxonomy (GTDB): domain Bacteria; phylum Bacteroidota; class Bacteroidia; order Cytophagales; family Cyclobacteriaceae; genus Algoriphagus. The sequence goes on from CAZTJM010000079.1 coordinate 12,938, forward strand.
ATGCCGAGCTTTTGGGAAAGCTGGGGTTTTCCCTTCGGCAATAGCCAATTTTTGAAGAGCCAAATCATCTCGTCCGAATTCTCCAAGATTCCATCTGGCTCTGGCTCAATATCAAGGTGCAGCAGTTTCCCGGTCTTCTTATGGATTTTTGCTAGCTCCTCCACGATCTCCAAGAGATGGGCTGTGGCTGTCTCCATGCCTGCCTTTAGCGCCTCCTTGGTCTTAAACCAATGCCGGTAGGAAATCGGAGAGGTAGATATTCCTCCTTGCATGCCCGGAGGCAAAAGTTGGGAGAGAATCTGAAAGGAACGAAGCGTATAGTCTTTTCGCTCGGCAGTGGTCCAATCAGGAAAGTGTACTTTTTCCTTTACGATCTGCCGGTGAAAATCGCCATAGGGAAACCCGTTTAGCGTAAAAACATAGGCATTGGTCTGACGGAGCCAAACTTGGAATTCTTTGAGCCTTTCCGGTTTTTCGAGCTCCAAAGAGGCTTGGTTGGAAAGCCTTAGTCCTATTCCAAAAGGGCCCTCGGCCTTGAGCCTCTGCCGCACTTCCGGAATGTAGATCTTGAGGTTTTGGAAGGTCGCATCCCAGCTTTCGCCGGGATGTATATTGCTGCAGTAGCTGAGATGAAAGCCCTTGACGTCCATAGTTCGGGTTTAAAAAAGTCAGGAAGTGATAAGGTCGGATTTTTCCTGAAAAGTTCGAAGCAAATCTACGGATTGATGGATCAAATCCTCATCCATCTCATGCACTTCTACGCCTTTTCCTAATTTCTCCAAGAGCATGATGGTCAGCTGCCCGCCCAGGTGCTCCTGAAATTCCCTGAGGCCTTCAATCAGGTTTCCACCCTGCAGCTCTGGGGCAAAAAGATCAAAGCCAAGCGTCTTCTTTACCTTGACAATACGCGCGAAATCCTCCTCCGTGATCCTTCCTTGCAAGAAAGAATAGGCTGAATCCAGCGCAATGCCTATTGCCACGGCTTCTCCGTGGCGGACGCGGAAATTACTCAGTTTCTCGAGCTTGTGGGCAGCCCAGTGTCCAAAGTCAAGGGGTCGGGAAGATCCAAACTCAAAGGGATCCTTTCCAGCGATATGGTTCATATGCATTTGAGCACTGCGGATGATGTGGGCCTTCATCGGCTCCATTTCCCGCTTGGCAAGCGCATCGGCATTTTTTTCCAACCATTCAAAGAATCTAAGATCTTGGATCAAAGCCACTTTGATGGCTTCGGAGATCCCAGCTCTCCAATCCCTGTCTTCCAGTGTTTTCAGGAAATTGAAGTCGTTTAATACGGCGTTGGGTGGGGTGAAGGTACCGAGGTAGTTCTTTTTGCCGTAGGCGTTGATACTGTTTTTTACCCCAACTGCGGAGTCGTTTTGGGACAAAACCGTAGTCGGAATCCGAATCAGCCGGATACCTCGGTGTGAAATCGCAGCTGCAAAACCTACCATATCCAGCACGGCCCCGCCGCCGATTACGGCGATGTACGAGTGCCGGTCAATGCCATAGAGATGCGTAGCCTCGACAATACTTTGATAGAGATCTGGATCGTTTTTGCAGGCTTCGCCGCCAAGGACGACCATGGGCTCCGCGGCCATGGTAAATACGCTTTGGTGCTGAAAGGAATAATTCTTTAGCTCATCGACCAGTCCCGGATGGGTGTCCGCCACGCCGCTATCCACCACAAAGAGGACTTTGGGAATCCGCTCTCCCCGCAGGACATCCGCCAACATCGTATTTTGGGGATCAAAAAGACCTTCGGTAAAGCACACCGGATATCGGAAGGGGACTGAAAAGGTCTGTTCGAGAATCGTATTCATGGGAATTCGTAAGGAATTATTTGGGCTATTGCCGTCTTGATAGACAATTTTGGATACAAATTGGTTTATTCCGCGTCAGGTTACGGCAAATTTTTTGGCTAACCAAAGAGAAACAGGAAGAAGCAGCAAAACGACCATTCCAATGGGCCAGCCTGAAAATGCCGACGCAATGGATGCATTCACTATAATGAGCGAAATCACCGCCGCTTTGACTGACTTGCCAATGAACCTAGGCTCTTGGGTCTGGATTGCTTTTACCAAAGGCGGTACAATCATATACGCAAGAAGGGCCAAAAAGGGCAGGACATGCAGATATCTAGGCCCTTGGATGTATGCCATCGCAAATATCGCAATAAAGATAAATCCATACATCAAGCCTCCAAAGTAGAGGGCTTTCCTGTTTTTGCCATGTACTTCCCCACGGCTGATCATCGTGATGGCGGCGACATAGATCAAGGGTATCAAGCCGATGATCCAAATCTTTTCCAAGACTTCAGGAGCTACGCTGACACCTAGCAGCAGATTTCCGCTGCGACAAAGTCCCATGTTGATCGGACCGAGGAAGCTTTGGTGCTTACCCCAATAGTCATAAAGTACCGCCAAAAGCGCCACAATCGAAGCCAAGCCAGCCGAAATCCAGTTGACCTGGGCAGCACATACTACCCCGAACACCAACAAGGCTATGGACATAATCGTGGCCTTGGATTTGGATGCCCGACCGCTTGGAATAGGCCGCTCTGGTCGCTCGATGGCGTCCAGTTCTGCGTCAGCTACGTCATTAAAAGCAACACCGCCAGCATACAATCCTATTGTACTCAATGAAAGCCAAAGTAGGTTCCACCAAAAATTTGAGTTTCCGTATACAAGATCTGTTATCAAATAATCTATTCCTCCAGCAACGGCAAAACCCGCCCAGATATCCGCGATCGCAGTGATCACGTTGGCAGGGCGGGTCAGCTGGAGGTAGGCAAAAAGTCCTCTCTTTCCCATCGATTAGTTTTCTACACGGTCGGCAGGCCCTTCCACTCGGGGTACCTGCCCGCCACGCAATACGGAGTTTCCTCCCAATTTTTTGGTCTGGTCGATGGGAGCAGCGTTGAGCCAGTCGCTTTCATCCATCTGTCCGCTGAGTCCAAAGACCGTCAGCGCATTTTGGTAGGTAGTCAAGCGGACATGCTCTTCCGGGATGCCCATCTTTCGCATCAGGTTGGCCGTCTTTGGCACAGCTAAGGGATCGGAAATGCCCCAATCCGCCGCGGAATTGACGATAATACGCTCGGGGCCATACTGTTTCACAATCTCCACCATGCGCTCCGAGCCCATCTTGGTATGTGGATAAATGGTAAAAGCAGCCCAGTAACCTCGATCCAGTACTTCTTTGACAGTTTCTTCATTGTTGTGGTCCACGACTACCCACCCCGGATCCATGCCATGTTCATCGGCCACGTCCATGGAGCGGGTTGTACCCTTCTTCTTGTCACGGTGGGGAGTGTGGATAAGTACAGGCAAATCGACTTCCTTGGCCAACTCCAACTGTAATCTGTAGAAGCGGTCTTCCGCCTCAGTCTGATCGTCGTAACCAATCTCCCCTATGGCCACTACACCCTCTTTGCCTGCATAGAGCGGCAAGAGCTCCATCACCTGCTCAGCCAAAGGCACATTGTTGGCTTCCTTGGAGTTCAAGCCCATGGTGCAGTAATGAACGATACCAAACTGGCTAGCTCGAAAACGCTCCCAACCTACCAAGGTGCTGAAGTAGTCTTTGAATGAGCCCACCTCCGTACGGGGCTGACCCAGCCAAAACGCAGGTTCAATGGTCGCTACGATTCCCGCCTTGCGCATCGCCTCATAGTCGTCAGTGGTGCGGGACACTAGGTGGATATGGGGATCTATGTACATTTCCATTTTATCAGAATTATGAACTTTCAAAGTTAAGGGATTTGCCAAGACAGCTATACTAGTCTGTCCTGTCACCAAGAAAAGGATTAGGCACGCTTTTCCTGATAGTCGGCACCGAGTTTTTCCCAACCAATCTCTCCGTACTCGATCGCCATTACTTCTTCGGATCGGGATTGGAGCAGTTGCTTTGCCTCCTCAGAGTTGCATTGGTACAAAGCCAACAGACCAGCTTCCACTTCCATTTGGTCTTCGGATTTCAGGACTTTCTTCAAGTCCGCAAAGAAGCGTTCATTAAGATAAGGCACGACGAGCCGCCAAAGTTCCGGCATGACAGGTCTACCAGCTGCCCATCTCTCGTGGGCAAAATCCGATGCGATATCCGCTAGAGCTGCATTGCGGCGCTCATCCAGCTGCTGGATACGGTAGAGTGGTCGCTGCATAAAGATTGACTTCAGCACGAGTTGGTTCCAATTGGCTTCGGGAAAATACTTCGGTGGAAAGGGGTTGTTGAGCGCGATGGCATCAAATATCAGGGTCATGTTGGTCCTGCATCCGTCAATAGCTCTTGGAAGCATCTCTTCAGGATATGGCATGAGGGGCAAGGCGGCGTATAGGGCCTGCTGTTCGTACATATCGCCCGTCTCAAAGAGCTGATTGATGACCGCCAGCCACTGTTCTTTTTCCTGTGGATAACTCAGCATTAGCACCGTGCGGGCAGCTTGCAGTTCGTTCCAAAAAGCAGGTTCAAAGCCGTCCACAAGAGCTATCGCCTTCTTTTTGTCGGCTTCACTGAGCGTCAAAGTTTCTTTCTTGAAATACCTAGAAGCCTGCGAAAATGCCAGAAAAAACTTGGAGGTAGCCTTATCCAAACCGATTTTTTCCACTTGGATGCGCAGCCAATCCAGGGATTTTTGTGAAGCGCTTCGTCCCAAAATATCCAGCAAAAATTCTTTCGGCTCCATTTGCAAACTCATTGTTTTACTACTTACTATACCAGCTTAAAGTAAATCCAAATCTCCCACAAAAGCCAAGCGTATTTGGACTGATTGGCATAAAACCAGCGTTTCCTGACCAAAATCAGGGTTGGATATCGCTAAAGGTTTGCTTTTTGGTTCTAGGAGATTTTCGATAGTTTTAAAATGACCGATTTAAAGATGAAAACCAACCTCGAAAAAATGCTCGCCGGGGAGATCTACGATACCCGCGACCCCGAACTTTTGAAACTCTACCACCAAGCCCGTAGGCTTATCCTAGAATACAACAATTCGGACAGTGCCGACAGGGAAGCCCGGGACAGGATTTTGTCGGAATTGCTGGGCAGAAAGGGAGATGGGGTTTGGATAGAGTCGCCTTTTTACTGCGATTTCGGTAAAAACATAGAAATAGGCGAAAACACTTTTGTCAACGTCAACTGCATGTTTTTGGACGATAACCTGATCCGGATTGGTCGAAACGGCCTCATCGCACCGTACGTACAGATTTTCACCGCAACCCATCCTCTCAGAGCCTCCGAGCGAATCTACATGGATGGCGAGAGTACACGCTACCACACGGCCACCAAAACAGTGATCATCGGTGATAACGTATGGATCGGCGGCAATGCAGTGATCTGTCCCGGCGTGACGATTGGCAACAACGTCACCATCGGAGCGGGCTCGGTAGTCACCAAGGATATCCCGGACGACGTGCTTGCTTTTGGCAATCCCTGCAAAGTCATTAAGTCCCTGGAATAGGCATTTCCTCCAATACTCCACCAGCGGTTGGATTTTATACCCACGGGCTTCTTAATTTGCTCCCCAAACTATCACTAGCTATGAAGAAAATCTACTTCTATGGCCTCGGATTGCTCCTGATGCTGGCGGGTACCGCCCAAGCACAGGATCCAGTAATCGAAGCTATCATCAAAGAAGCCAACGAAAACTCCCAGTTGGAGAATCTGGCTCACGAACTGCTCGACGGCATCGGCCCGAGATTGGTTGGCTCCCCACAAATGCAGAAGGCGCACGACTGGGCAGTGCAGCAATATGGTACCTGGGGCATCGAAGCCCATAATGAAAAGTGGGGCGAGTGGAGAGGCTGGGAGAGAGGCATCACCCACATCGACATGGTCGCTCCCTGGACTCGCTCACTTTCAGGAATGCAACTGGCCTGGAGCCCGGCCTCGCCAAAGGGCGGCGTAGCAGGAGAAGTGGTTGTGTTGCCTGAGTTTGCCGACTCAGTCGCTTTCCAAAAATGGCTTCCTTCCGTCAAAGGCAAATATGTCATGATCTCCGCTCCCCAGCTCACCGGACGCCCGGACTACAACTGGGAAAAATGGGCTACCGAGTCTTCTTTCGAAGCAATGAAAGAAGAACGCTCCGAGATCGAAAAGGAATGGATGGAAAGAACCCAAAAAACAGGCAAAAACAGGAGCACATTGCCTGTTGCTTTGGAAGAAGCGGGTGCGGTGGGAATTATCACCTCCTACTGGTCTAGAGCTTTTGGCGCAAACAAAATTTTTTCCGCCTCCACCAAGAAAGTCCCTACCGTTGACTTGTCACTTGAAGATTACGGGATGCTTTTCCGACTGGCGGAAAGTGGCAAAAAGCCCCAAATCCACCTGAATGCACAATCCAAGGAGACCGGCGTGCAGCCAACCCAAAACACCATCGCTCAGATCAAAGGCACCGAAAAGCCTGAGGAATACGTGATGCTATCCGCGCACTTTGACTCTTGGGACGGCGGAACCGGCGCTACCGACAACGGTACCGGTACGATCCTGATGATGGAAGTGATGAGAATCCTGAAAAAGGTGTATCCAAATCCAAAAAGAACAATCCTGGTAGGTCACTGGGGTTCTGAAGAGCAGGGGCTGAACGGCTCAAGAGCTTTCGTAGAAGACCATCCGGAAATGATGGAGAAAATCCAAGTGCTATTCAACCAGGACAACGGCACCGGCCGCGTGGCGAACCTTTCCGGTCAGGGCTTTGTCGACAGCTATGAGTATCTCGGTCGCTGGATGAACAAAGTGCCTAGAGAGATCACCAAAGACATCGAAACTTCCTTCCCAGGCAATCCTGGAGGTGGAGGTTCTGATTATGCTTCCTTTGTGGCCGCCGGCGTTCCTGCATTCAATCTGAGCTCTCTGAGCTGGGACTACGGTACCCAAACTTGGCACACCAACGTGGATACCTATGACAAAGTGGTCTTTGACGATGTGAAAAGTAATGCTATCCTTGCCGCAATCATGGTATACATGGCATGCGAGGAGGAAAACATGGTATCCCGTGAAGTACGCGTGCCGCTTGATTTCCGTAGCGGCGAGCCTACCTCTTGGCCTACACCACGTTCTCCAAACAGAAAAGGCGGGTTGTGATATGATCCCTAAAAAAGCTTTAAAAGTCCCGCTTCGGCGGGATTTTTCCGTTTTAGAATAGTTGGTTAACTTTCAGTATG